>NZ_PZKN01000020.1 GCF_003046795.1 Desulfonatronum sp. SC1
CCGCCTCCTCTTTCGCACATCATCCCGTGCCGCACGACCGGCAGACACCGGGCAAGTCTTTTGGCCTGAACGCCGATAGGGACGATCTTCTCCAGTTCGCTTCCGGGGGCCATGTCATCGGGTTCGGCAAGGACTCCGTATATGTTGCCGGGCTGGACCGCGTCCTGCGGGTGGAGTTTGCCGGAGGCCATCCGGTGCAGCCCGTGGCTGAAGATGGCGGTCTGTCTGCCGACGGTATTTCATCCCTGGGCACGGTGACCTACTCCGGGGTCTGGGATGGCGTGGATGTGGTCTACAGGGCAGCCGAGGGCGGCATCCTGGAGAGCTTCTACTATGTTGACTACACGGAAACCGGCCCGGCCGTGGACGGCATCCGATTGCGCTATAACCGCCCGGTCAGCCTGGACGAGCAGGGCAACCTGGTCACGGCCTTTGAGAACGGAAACATGGTCGAATCCACTCCCCTCGCCTGGCAGGAGGTGGACGGGGAAAAATATTTTGTCGACGCGTCCTTTGTGCTGCACGGCCAACAAGAGGTCGGGTTCGCTTTGGGCGACTGCCTGCCCGGCGTTCCGGTGATCATCGACCCGATTCTGTCCTGGAATACCTTTCTTGGGGGCAATGATGGTGACGATGGCCACGACATCGCCATCGACAGCAGCAACAAGGTCTATGTTACGGGGGTCAGCAGAAGCTCCTGGAGCGAAGGGGCCAAGTCGGCATTTTCAGGCCCTACTGACGCATATGTGGCTAAGCTCAACCCCAGCACCGGCGCCCGAATATGGCACACCTTCCTGGGCGGCAACGGCAGTCGGGTCTATGGCTATGGCATTGCCGTGCTCAGCAGCGGTATCTATGTGTCGGGCCAATCGTCAGACTCCTGGGGGAGCAACCCGAAGAGAGCATTTTCAGGTGACTGGAACACCTTTGTGGCCAAGCTGGACAACAACGGCGGTTTTCAATGGCACACCTTCCTGGGCGGCGGAGGCTCTGAAGAAGGCTCCGGCATTGCCGTGGACAGCAGCGGCAATGTCTATGTGGCCGGAACCTGCTCTGTAGCGTGGGAGACCAACCCGGCACCTGAACGACCATACCAGGGAAGTTCAGACGCCTTTGTGGCCATGGTCAACAGCTACGGCGTGTTGCAGTGGCACACTTTCCTGGGCGGCATTCTCGGGGATTCTGGCGATGGCATTGCGTTGGATGGCAGCGGCAATGTTTATGTGATCGGATCCAGCAATGCCTCATGGGGCAGTCCGGTGCGGGCACATCAAGGCAACGGGGACGCCTTTATAGCCAAACTCAACAGCAGCGGCGTGTTGCAGTGGAACACCTTCCTGGGCGGCAGCGGCGTTGACGATGGCCGTGGCATTGCCGTGGACACCAGCGGCAATGTCTACGTGACCGGGTACAGCAATGCCTCCTGGGGCAATCCGGTGCGGGCACATCAAGGCAGCGGGGACGCCTTTATAGCCAAACTCAACAGCAGCGGCGTGTTGCAGTGGAACACCTTCCTGGGCGGCAGCGGCTGGGACGAAGGTGCTGGAATTGCCGTTGACGGCAGCGGCAACGTCTATGCCACGGGACCCAGCTTTGCCTCCTGGGGCAGCCCGTTGCGAGCATTTCAAGAAAGTGGCGGAGACCCTGACGCTTTTGTGGCCAGACTCAGAAGCAGCAACGGCGCTCTGGTCTGGCACACCTTCCTGGGCGGCGGAGGCCATGAATATGGCTCCAGCATTGCCGTGGACACCAGCGGCAACATGTATGTGGCCGGGTACAGCGCCGAGAGTTGGGGCAGCCCGGTGCGGGCATATGCCGGCGGATACTCTGACGCCTTTGTGGTCAAGCTGGCCAACCCTGTCGTTTCGACTTCGCCCAATCCCTCGTCCGGAGGCACGACTACCGGGGGCAGAAGCTATCTGTATGGCTCGACCGCAACGGTGCGGGCCACGGCCAATTCCGGATACGCCTTTGTCAACTGGACCGAGGGCAACACGGTCGTCTCCTGCGACGAGCAGTATTCGTTCACCGCGACGCGCCACCGCACCCTGCGGGCCAATTTCAGCCCGGTTGCGAACAGGTACGACATATCGGGTCAAATCAATCCCGCGAACTCCGGGACGGTCACCGGCGCGGGCTCCTACAATCACGGCGCAAGCGTGATCATGACCGTCCTGCCGAAGTCGGGCTTTGCTCTGGACGAATGGATCGAGACCTGGCCGGAGTGGACAGGTTATTGCGTGGTCTCAACTGATGAGCAGTACACCTTCCCGGCAATCAGGAACCGCGACCTGACGGCCAACCTCCGGCCCAAGGCCCTGCCCGGGGTATTGATGCTGCTGTTGGATGAGTAACCCGCAAGGCACTTCTTCAGTCCAAACACTGCAGGGCGGTCCCATCGGGGCCGCCCTTTTTGTGACAAATGGTCCCTTGCCAATGCAAACGGTTTCGCAGGCTGCTTTGCCTGAACTTGTCACGAATGCTGGCTTTGCCAGGATGGCTCCTTTGTAACGCAGGAATGGGTTGACCTAGTTGCCAATAAATGCAAAACAACTAAAAATTTTTTCCAAGACTGCCGTAATCGAGATGAGGGAGAAGATTATTCCCAGCAGATAAGAATTCTCATGCCAACCCCTCATCCCATTACCATCCCCCCCGCCACACAGGGCCACGCCTTGTGCGGAATTTACTGTCGACCGACAACGGACATATTTCGTCAATCAGCGCCTGCCATCGCCTGTTTTTTTTGGTGACGGTGGGCATTTGTATTTCCGCCTTCAGCCATCACAACCCTTGAGTTGGAACCCATCATGAAACAAGCCTTTGTCGTGTCCATCGCCATCCTGGCCGGTCTTTTCTTTTCCACTTCCGCCCTTGCCCAGACCTACTATCCCTTCCCGGACACCGGCCAGACCAAGTGCTACAACAACACTGCTGAAATCCCGTGCGATTCAGTTGGTCCCGGTGATCCTTTCTATGGCCAGGATGCTCGCTACCAGCCCCGGCTACCGCGGTCCTACACCAAGCTAGGCCATGACGACACGGTGTTGTCGGACAACGCCCTGCACGTGGACGAGGGCGGCCCCTGGATGATGACCAGGGACAATGTTACCGGACTGATCTGGGAGTTGAAGACCAACGCCAACAAGGACGACACGTACAACTGGCAAAACGCCCAGGACGTGTTCATCGCCGGACTGAACAGTGCCAATTACTGCGGCTTTTCCAACTGGCGTCTGCCCAACATCAAGGAACTGTCCTCGCTGGTCAACGCGGCAGGGCCGCTGTGGATTGATGCCGCTTGGTTTCCAAAAAATGTGTCGTCCTATTACAGGTCGTCTACTACCAACACCGGAAATACGAGCCACGCGTGGTACGTGCCCTTCTACAGTGGCGATGTGAACAACAGCGGCAAGTCGGATAATTACTACGTTCGTGCCGTGCGTGCCGGACAGTCTGAGTCATTTGGTGATTCGATTATTCATGACAATGGTGACGGCACAGTGACGGACACGACCACCGGGTTGATGTGGCAGAAATGCAGTTTTGGCCAGACTTGGACTGGCGGCCAATGCACGGGCAGCGCAACGCCCCGAACCTGGCAGCAGGCCATGGAAGCTGCCGAGAGCCTGACCTGGGCCAACCAGGATGATTGGCGGCTGCCCAACAGGAACGAGCTGCAATCCCTGGTGGATTATTCACTTTTTTCTCCGAGTATAGCCCCTGTTTTCGCTGATTATACTGAGCATTATTGGTCGTCTACTACCAACGCCCACTTTCCGGACTACGCGTGGCTCGTCTATTTCTTTTCCGGCGATGTGTCCGTCAGCGGTAAGCCGGCTAGCCACTACGTTCGTGCCGTGCGTGCCGGGCATTCGACTGTTGGATCTTTTGTTTCTTTGGCTGTGAACTCCACTGGTGCCTCCGGCGTATCCATCACAAGTGATCCGACCGATTACGCCGACACTACAAACTACACCAAGACGAACATACCTGATGGTACGTCCATCACCCTGACAGCACCGGCTACCAGTGAGACCTCGATTTTTGCTTCCTGGACCGGGTGCGACACGTCTGATCCGTCCGCAAGAACCTGCACCGTGACGATGGATGAAGACAAGACGGTAACGGCGAGCTACACACCTTTCACCAGGGTCATCCGTCTGTCTGGCGACCTTTCCTTCGGCAACGTACCCGTGAACCAAAGCACCCAGCGTACGCTGACCATCCACAACGACGGGAACAGCCCGCTATCGGTCGGCTCCATCAGTTTGCCCGACGGGTTCAGCGACAACTGGTCCGGCGGCACGATTGATACGGGAAGCTCGCGGGTTCTGACCGTGACCTTCCACCCCGCCGCTGCCCTGGAGTACTCCGGGACCATTACCGTGGAGTCCGACGCGACCAGCGGGACGGATGTCATGGTCTGTTCCGGGGTTGGTGTGGTTCTCGACACTTACACCGTCACCTACGTAAGCCTGGACCACAATTCCGGCAGTCCACCCGTCGACAACAATCATTACACTGAAGGCGCTCTGGTTCTAGTGCTGGGAAATACAGGCATTCTAACCAAAGAGGGTCAAGCTTTCGCGGGATGGAACACCGAATCCGATGGTTCGGGGCTCTCACGGTCTCCGGGCACTTCGTTCGCCATGCCTCCGGCCAATCTCACGCTGTTTTCACAATGGTCATCCGCGGCGACAAGCGCCTCCTGCACACTGGACGTGGACCAGGACGGCCGGGTCAACGCCCTGACCGACGGGCTGCTGATCATGCGCTATCTGGCCGGGAATCGCGGCGAGGATTTGACCCGCGACGCACTCGGCCAAAACGCCCGCAGAACAAATGCGAATGACATCGTTGCCTTCCTTGACTCCCCGGCCTGCCAGACCATGCTTGACGTGGATGGCGACGGCGTCTTGTCACAGGAAACCGACGGCGTATTGGTAACCCGACACATGTTCGGCTATTCCGGTGATGCGCTGGTTCAGGACGCACTGGGCCAGGAAGCCTGGCGATGGCATACGGATCAGGTTCGCTCCTGGCTAACGACACATGATCGTCCCGCTTCCCATATCCGACTTCTTCCCCCGACAGTTTCCACGCCGCTGCTGTCCGGGATCGCCGCGTCCCTACGTCCGAGCGTGGAATATACCGGTGCCCGGATGCTCTCCTATCAACTCCTTGACGGCCCAGCCGGCATGGAAATCGATGAGCGCAGCGGCACCATTGTCTGGGTTCCGGGGCCGGAACTCGAGGGCCAGACCGTGAGCGTGCGCATCAGCGCCGCGGATGGAGAGACCACGGCTGAACTGACATTTACTGTTAGCGTGGCTCGGACCGTACCCGTGCAGACAACGCAATCCCAGCTTGAGGACGGCCGGACGCAGATCACGGTCACGGAAGACAAGGGCAACCTTCAGGGGCTGGAGGTCCTCCTGCCGCAGCAGATTACCGGACCGGAAGGACGTAGCATGTCCACGAGCAGCCTTCAGACCCGGACCGGGGGGGCTGCTGTGTCGATTATTGATCCGTCAGAAGTGGATACGGAATCAATCCCTGATGATGTGATCCGGCTTACTAATTTCTTCAGGATCGAGCCGGTGGCAGCGGAAGGGGAAGATTGGATCGAAATCGTCTTTCCAGAGTTGGAATTGCCGGAAGGAAGATATGCCCATGAGCTGATCTTGTTTGTTTATGGCAACACTACAGGAAAGCTTGATTCCATTTGGATACCAGTAGTTCATGATATTAAACGTATTGATTATCAGCGAACCTCAATTCTTGTCGAAAGGATCGGCAGTGAGTGTTTTATAGGTCTTTATGACATGGATTCATATCTATATGACGTCGATACATTTGATAATTTTCCTGATTCTTCAATAATAAATAAATCGAACGAACTATTACAAATCACGGCAGGAATGAAATGCGAAAAAGATACTTCATGGGGTCAAAAAATTGAATATATTGACATATGTTCAGGAAAAATTGATCACAATGACGGATCTTCAGATAATTATATATTCAAAATAATAAATTTATATACATATGATGGATATTTTTTTCCAAAATGGGTTAACATTACACCACAAGAAATTTCTAACATAATGATTGATGCAATAAAAAAATTTAAGATTTTTGGTTTAGAATATGACAAGAAAATGGATATATACATTCATACAATGGATTGCAATACTTCTGGATATTTAAACACCGACGACTCTAAAACTATCCATTTAAATCATTACAAATTTTGCGATAATGAGCCGAAAAGAGAATTAAAAAATATTAAATCTACAATTGTACATGAATATTTTCATAATGCTCAATATAAGACAGGCAGCATAATAAATTATTCAGTAAATAGCGATAAAATTATGTGGGCTTCTGAGGGGACTGCTGTTTGGTTTGAAGATGAAGTGTATGATACAGACAATGACTACTTAAATAGAAAAATATTTCAATCTAACGGCCAATTCAGTGCACCACGTATACTTGATGCCTATAAAACAAATGGGCTACCTTCCATACACAATAATGATAATTTATCCAGAGGCCATAATGCATACTTCAGGTTTCCATTCTTCAAATTGCTTCATAAAGCAGATGGTGAGAATTATGGATGCACGTTTGGTAAAACATTTCTTCCTCAATTTTTTAAATGGTACACCCCGTTAAGCGATGGAACGCAACGATTGCTTAACACGATAAACGACCATACATGCGACTTTGGAGAAGCCTTTGGACAAGGAAATAAAGGAAATATTGGAACTGCACTTGAATATTTTACATATGCGACAGTTATAAAAAATGATAGAATATTGATTGATAATAACGAGCCAGAAGGTTTATTGTTTGACAATGATGGCTTGATATCACAGGTTGTAAGGACGCCAATTACCGCAACCACGATGACGCGACTCTTTTTGCCCCGCCTGACCAGCACGGTGTTCAGAATCAATGATAAGGGAATATCAAGCTTTTGTCCGCGTTATGTAGGGATACAATCTACTGACGGGCCGTTCAAAGGAACTATACGAAAAAGAAATGGTGATTTTGTCAATTCATTTGTCTCAGAAATTGTGGAAGGTGTTAATAATGTTGAATGGTCAATTCCTTCTGAAGGATCAATAGATGAATGGTATCTTACTTTGGTAAACGACGACCCAAAAGATGAACGGTTCGTTGAGTTCGGCATTTTCGCGAAAAGCATGTTAAGAGGATCGTTAACAGTCAATATCGTGCCTCAAACCGTCAGTTCCAACGCACGATGGCGGCGCACTGGAACGACGAAATGGTTCAAAAGCGGCGAAATCGAGGACGATATTACACTTGGTGAACATAGTGTCGAATTCGAGTCCGTTGATGGCTGGCATGCCCCGACAAACCGCAAAGTCACTATCAGGAACTGCGAGATAAACACGATCAGCGTAACATATTCAGAGGCTCCAAGCCTGGCTATCAGCCCTAGCAGTTGGAACCATACCAGTTCGTCCTATACCAACCAGGCTATTAGTGTCACATCGAACAATCTTCATAGCGCTTCTAGTAACGCCACATGGATAACAATTACCGGCATCAGCACGGGTGGCGGCAACAACACTGTTACGTACAGCATTACCGCGAATTCCGGCCAACCCCGCAGTGGAAAGATCACCCTTAACGGTGGGGGCTCCAGTCTTGACTTCACCGTGAATCAAGCTGCGGCAAACACTCTTTTCATTTCCGGCCGGGTAACAGGCTATCCCAATGCTACTATCACTTTTTCCAACAACGGCGGCCAGGCAACAACGAATGCATTCGGAGACTACAGCAAGTCCGTTCCCTACAACTGGACTGGCACAGCAACCCCCCAGGAAATCAAAGGATCATGGTCCCCACCTTCCCGTTCATACTCATCAGTAACCAATAACCTATCCGATCAAGATTTCACTGCATCGCGACTTATGACGATTTCCGGCCGCGTCACGGACAAGACAACGAATTCCGGGATTCATGGCGTAACTATCGAATTGTCGAACAATGGAGGAAATGCCAGCACCAACAATAATGGGCACTACTCCATCGATGTTCCTTATCTGTACACAGGGAAAGCCGTCCCGAACAGACACGAGGGTGGCAACTTCGACCCTCCTTTCAAAAATATTACAGAGATAAAGGAAGATTGGTCAAATCAAAATTTTTCCTGGGAACCTGGAGGACAAACCATTACCGGAAGGGTCACCCACAGTGTCACAGGCCAGCCAGTCCAGGGCGTATCCGTCACTTTTTCCAACGACGGCGGCACGGCGGTGACGGGACAGGATGGGTACTACTCATGGGTGGTTACACATGACTGGGATGACAAATTGACTCCGTCACACCCAGATCGCGGCACATTCAATCCAGAGCAGGGGGGTAAGAACAATACGGATTTCACATGGGTCCTGAATCCCGTCATTTCGGGGCGAGTGACCATCAAGCAGGACGGCACTGGCGTGGATGGGGTGACTATTACCTTCGAGGGGCAAGGGCAAACCACTACCTACAATAGCGGGTACTATCGATTTACAGTACCCTACGGTTGGAGCGGCGAGGCCACGGCCAGCCATGTCAGCGGTACTTTTGAGAATGCGGTTCTGACGCATACCAATGTTACCGCAAACAAAACTGGCCAGGACTATGTCTGGCCCCCCCCGGACCATGTCATCGCCGGGCGCGTGGAAATGGACAATTCCACAGGCGGAGTGCCTGGAGTACAAATCGTTTTTTCAGATAATGCAGGCGAAACCTACACCAACAGCGAAGGTGAATATAGCCATGCCGTGCCATATTCATGGAATGGCATAATGACGCCGACGCATCCCAGTGGCGGCTCGTTCGATCCAGAAACTGGTAACAAGTCGAACGTTGATTTCTACTGGACACCACCCAAGCCTTTGATCTCAGGACAGGTAACGAACAAACTGACCGGTACGGGTGTGGACGGTGTAAGTATCACATTCGAGAAGCTGGACTCCGTGGTCACGGCCAATGGCGGCTTTTACTCTTTTGCCGTTCCATATAATTGGAGCGGCAAGGTCACGGCAAGTTTTAGCAGTGGTTTTTTTGAGAACGCCGTGCTGGAACTGGTCAAAATCACCATGAACAAATCAGACCAGGATTATGTTTGGATTCCACCAGAGTTGAAAGTTGAGATGCCGACATTCAATCCTGATGGGGGAGCTTACCCCGGACATAACATACACGTGACTATCCAAACGATACCAGGTGCTACGATACGCTACACAACCAATTCTAGCGACGATGTCGATGAAAATAGCTGGCTCTACACAGAGCCTGTTACAGTCAGTTTTCCTGGCGTACTTAAGGCTAGGGCATATATGAGCGATATGCATCCCAGCGACTTAAAAACTGCTTCTTATTCCCGAGCGGAACGTGTTCCTGAGCCTAGCTTCAGTCCAGATGGCGGCAATCACCCTGGAGACTCAGTGAGCGTGACCATCAGCGCTGTTCAGGATGCAATAATCCGGTATACAACCAATCCCAATGAAAACGTCAATGAAGGCAGTATGCTCTACACAGGGCCTGTGACGGTCAGTCTGCCCGGCACCCTCAAGGCTAGGGCTTACAAAAATGACATGAACCCTAGCTTTGAGAAAACAGCTTCCTACTCAAGAGCTGAAAAACTGCCTGTTCCTAGTTTTAGTCCCGATAGTGGATCATATCCAGGAAGTTCATTAAATGTAACCATGAGCTCGGTCTACGGTGCAACGATTCGCTACACTCTTAATCCTGCTGAAGAGGTTACCGAGAGCAGTAATCTCTATACTGAATCAGTGACATTAAATTTGCCGGGAACACTTAAGGCCAGGGCATATAAAAGTGGTTTTACCCCCAGCGATTTGAAAACAGCGGAGTATACTGTCGCAGAGAATTATATTACTACCAGTCCAGAGATTCGAGAACATTCAATTATAGACTACACAGGCCAGACCATCAGCATTTATTCAAACATTTCCTGGACCGCAACTACCAGTGCGACATGGATCACAATATCCGACGGCAGCGCAGGCAGCGGAAATTATACTGTGATCTACAGTGTTGATCCTAACACCGGTGAGGCTCGCAGTGGGAAAATCGCCATCAGCGGTGGCGATATAAACCGTGAGTTCACAGTGAATCAAGCAGGGAAGGACGAACAGTATAAACGGCTTAATGACACAGGCGTCCAGTTTTGTGGTGGAACATCAAGCGGAAACAACAATCCCTGCATAGGCGAAGAGCCCTGGGGCCAGGACGCACACCACGGCCGGGACGCAAAGGAACTGGCAGGTACGCTAAACAAGGTTGGTGATGGCGAAGCGGGGTTCGATTTTACCAAGATATCTAATAGTGGCCATGCACTCCCGGCCACTGCCCAACCGGGCAACGGCCCCAGCGACTGGGCCTGCACCCGTGACAATGTCACGGGTCTAATGTGGGAGGTCAAAGTGGATGACAGCACCAACTTTCGCCACAAGGATCATACATACTCCTGGTATTTCATTCAAAGTCCGGATGGGAATGCAGGTGCACCTGGCGACACAACTACTTGCGGCGGTACGCTTGGCAGTTTGCATTGCAACACTGAAAATTATGCAAATAAGGTGAATTCCGTAAATCTTTGTGGTGAAATGTCATGGCGTGTTCCTACGGTGAAAGAACTGGAAACAATAGTCCATTATGGAAGGAACTATGCTATTGAAACGAATTATTTCCCAAACAACCCGTCACCAGTCTCATCAAGATTCTGGACATCTACACAAACGGCTGATGCTTCTGAGCTTGCATGGACCTTGGTCCTTGGTGGGTGGCAAAACGGTCAAACAGGATCAAGATTTCGCACTGAAAAGCTAAACCTGCGCCTTGTTAGTCGAGGTCTTCCATCTGAACATGCTACACAGAACAATGTATGCGTTAATAATTTACCACCAATTAATCCAGATGAAGTGTATTTTGTTAAGAGTGATGGAACTATTATAGATACAAGAAATGGTTTGATGTGGAAGAGATGTGTAGAGGGTCAGGAATGGATTGGAGGATTATGTAGTGGTTTATATAATAAATACACGTGGAAAGATTCATTTCTCGCGGCATATTCAAGTCGTTATGGTGGCCATGAAGATTGGCGTTTGCCAAATGTTAAAGAGCTCCGCAGCCTAGTTGAGGAATGCACTTATTATCCAAGTATCAATACTAGAATTTTCCCTTTTTCTCTTCAACAACTAGATCTAGTATCAAGATTCTGGTCGGCTTCACCTTCTATAAATAATGCTAATAACTCATGGACTGTAGATTTTTTATTTGGCTCGTCAACTAGCATGTCGAGAAACTCACTTTATTATCTAATCCTTGTACGCGATATATGATAATTTGAAAAATTCTACAACATAGAATTTTGATATTATTTTTCAGTCATTTTTTTATTAAGAAACATACGTTCAGATTTAATTTGAAGAGATTAAAATGATAAAAAAATTATTGTTTTTTACTAATTTTCTGCTTCTCATGTTTGTTGCACCTGGGTATGCCGTTGAACAAATCGTGTCTGCTCAACCTAAACACATACCTGCATACACCGATAGCACAGTTTCCTTCGACGTATACTACACTACCAGCGATGGCAACATGAACCTGCCCGGGCTTGGCCTGAGGATGCACTGGAATACTAATGCCCTAGAGTTGCTAGGTGTATATCAGGTTTTCAATTCAAGTCTTTTTGTGCTGGGAGACCAAGAAGAGAATATGCTGGGGCAGGGTGGCAACGGAGCGACGAATCGACAGGTCAATCTCTCCTGGTTGGATACCGAGGGCGAATGGCCCTCGAACGGCTTGCCGGTGCGTCTGTTCCGGGTCGCGTTCAGGGTCTTGTCCGCAGGCAATACCCTGGTCAATTTCTCTTCCAGCTCCACTGCCGGAGGCTATGACTTGGCATGGGAACCGGCGTTGATCAGGATCATGAACGCTACAAGAGTCTCACGCCTGTCCAGCGCTCTAACCTTCGGCAACTTGGCCGTAGGCCAGAGCGCTACCCGAACATTTACTATATATAATGACGGCAACGCGACACTGTCTGTCAGCTCAATCACCTATCCCAAAGGGTTCACCGGAGATTGGAACGGTGGAACAATCGCGGCGGGAAGTTCACGCACCGTAAGCGTCACCTTCAGTCCAACAGCAGCTCAGAGCTATTCAGGAACAATTACGCTATATTCGAACAAAACCAGCGGGACAAGTTCCCTTAGCTGTTCAGGAACGGGTTTCACAACCACCACAACAAGAACCCTCAGCGTTAATTCCTCTGGCGCATCCAGCGTGCCCATCGCCGCCACTCCTTCAACATACGATGGAACCACCAACTATACAAAAGCGGGCATAGCGAACAATACGAGCATCACCTTGACGGCCCCTGCAATCAGCGGCAATGGGGACTTTACGTCTTGGATCGGCTGCAACTCGACAAATGTCGCCACCAGAACCTGCACCGTGGTCATGAATGCCAATAAGTCGGTCACGGCGCAATACGATGGAGACACGCCAAAATCCCTGCCCGGTGTCTTGATGCTGCTTTTGGATGAGGAATAGACGTTCTTGGAGCGTAGGGTTATCATGACACCGTTTGAGAGAACTATATCAACGACTGTTTTGTTTGGCCTGATTTATCCTGTCACGTGAAAAGGAAGTCATGCAAGCGCAATGAGGGCGAGACCATGAACATGCGAATGAATCGGTTTTGCGTTGCGGGCCTTTCAAGAGCGGGCATACGTGCTGCCTTGGCCGCATGCCTGTTGACACTGTTGGCAATACCGGTGCCATGGGCCCTTGGCGGGAATGGTTTTTACGAGATGACGGTGCACAACAATTTTGCCTCGAAAGAATTTTACAAGGCTACGCCATCCAACTCGCAGATATGGCTGGTGACCAATTTCAAGTTCGATTATTTGAAATCAGGTAGTTGGACTGCCGGAAACACAAATGCCGGATCGTACGCGGTTGTCCAATTGAGCCAGATCAACCAAGGCAAGTTGCGCATCCATCGCACAAGCGGCGGCACGCGCATGTATGCGGTGCTAAGCAACACCCAGCCTGCGGCCGCACAACCAAGCCCTTCAACTACTCAACCCAACAATTATTTCGAATGGAGCTTCGATGGTAGCGGCAATCCTGGCACGCTTGACCTCAGTTGGATCGATCGCTTCGATTTCCTGACTCGCCTTGAGGTCTCAAA
This sequence comes from Desulfonatronum sp. SC1, assembly GCF_003046795.1. NCBI lineage: Bacteria > Pseudomonadati > Thermodesulfobacteriota > Desulfovibrionia > Desulfovibrionales > Desulfonatronaceae > Desulfonatronum > Desulfonatronum sp. SC1. The sequence continues at coordinate 13,253 of NZ_PZKN01000020.1, forward strand.
TCTTCCTTCCCCTGCCCCCACCATGGTCTATGGGGCAGGGCAGGGGCAATCAACCGCGGCTGTTGGCGCGACCTTGGCAGGCTTCGCCGCCCAACCGATTTTTTCCTGGCTTGGCACGAGCGGCGGCGGGTTTTCGCAGACGCTTTCGTTTCCAGGTGCAATCAACCCCATTGGATGGATAACTCGCAATCAAAGCACCGGCTCCGGGTTCGCCTCCGGCATCGGCAGCTTCACCAGGGCGCTGGACCAAATCATCACAACCGCTTCGGCGTCTCCTCCGTGGACGGGATTGACTTCCGGCACAGGACCAAACTGGACCAAGGCGGGCTTCCGCGTGGGCCTTCCCCAGTACATGCATGACCCGGCCCAAGGAAAGGTACGCGGCGAAGCCTGGACCGCCTACGTGGGGTTCACGAAGGTCGGCTCATCATACACCATGCGGCTGACGGACTTCACACTTTACACCGGCGGGGCGAAAGCCACCGTGCTGTGGTCGGCCGTGCACAACGCGGGCGGGGCCGTGTACGAAGTGACCGAGGCCCAGGGGGCACTTGACTGCATCTGGACTTCTACCTGGAACAACCTGAGCACGACACCGCAATGGGTCGCCAACCTGGGCGACAACAGGCCGAATGTGCTTTATGCCATTTACAACGCCATCGCCTCGGGCGTCATTCACTCAAATTCCTTTGTCAACAACACAAAGCTTCCCACCACGGGGGTCTGGACAGGATACGTGCCTCGCATCCAGGGCGTTGACGCCTACAACTTCGAGATCCTCGCCACTGGAGCGCCCGTAACAAATGACGGCCGGAATCAGGGTCTCGGCGGTCTGCTCAACGGCCAGGCCATGCTTGATCTGCTTGAAGCGCGGCGCCAGGCCGGCGGGCTGGTGAATCCATATATGCTGGAATTGCTGCGCACGCAGGAGGTCACGCCGGCCTATCTTTACCCATCCCAGGATGTCTGGGCGTTCAACGGCATTGCCGGTGCATCCCCCGTGCTTGGATTGCAGACCGGTCCGCTGAACGGACAGGCCGCGTTCGGCGATGCCGCGAAGCTGGATTGGTACCTTGGCGGCGGTGCGCAATCGGAATCCCGAAGCGCAGGCATTGCCGGACCGTTAATGCTTCTTTTGCTGGATTAGATAGCGAAGCCCGAGCAGCCTTTTTTTACTCCAAACCGGGGAGGCTTCCCTGGCGTAAGAATATTAAGATGCTCGACCTGGATTGACTTGATTGCCAATAACTGCAACAAAATCGACAAATTCCTCAAGACTGCCGTAATCAATATGAGGCAGAAGAACATTCCCAAGCCCGACCGGCTGAGGGATTGTCTTCCATGCCTCGGTTGGAGGCAGGGCAGTCTCACTGCCCCGTGACCCGCAGCACTTCCTCGATGGAGGTCTCGCCGGCCCGGACCTTGTCCCACCCGTCCCGGCGCAGCAGGGTCATGCCCTGTTCAATGGCGAGATTGCGGATGGCCGTGGTGCTCTTGCTGCGCAGGATCAATTCCCGGATAGCGTCGGTGATGACCATCAACTCAAAAATGGCCGTGCGGGAGCGGTATCCCGTCTGCTTGCACAAAGTGCAGCTCATGGGCATGAACAGGGATTGCGGATGATTGCCCTCATCGCCCAGGCCGTAGCGCCGCACAAGATCAGCGTCAGGAATGAGCGGCTCCTTGCAATGATCGCACAGCAGGCGCACCAGGCGCTGGGCCATGATGCAGATCAGGGAGGAGGAAAGGAGGTAGTCTTCCACGCCGATCTCCAGCAGGCGGGCCACGGCCCCTGCCGCGTCGTTGGTGTGCAGGGTGGAAAAAACCAAGTGCCCGGTCAGGGCGGACTGGATGGCGATATCCGCGGTTTCCTTGTCCCGGATTTCGCCTATCAGGATCACGTCCGGGTCCTGACGCACAATGGAGCGCAGGCCTGAAGCAAAACCCAGCCCGGCCTTTGCATTCACTTGAATCTGATTGATCCCGTCCAGCTCGTATTCCACGGGGTCCTCAATGGTGATGATTTTCTTCTCCATGGAAGCAATGGTATTCAGGGCGGAGTATAACGTGGTGGTCTTACCGCTGCCCGTCGGTCCCGTGACCAGGACGATCCCGTGCGGGGCGCGGATGATCTCCTGGAACAAGGACAGTTCTCGTGGTGGGAATCCCAGGGTTTCCAGGGAAAAGGAAATGCTGCTCTGATCCAGGACGCGCATGACCACGCTTTCACCGAACATGGTCGGCAGGCAGGAAACACGCAGGTCTATGCTTTTGCCGGCGACCTTCAGCCTGATCCTGCCATCCTGGGGAATACGCCGCTCGGCGATGTCCAGGCGGGCCATGATCTTGATCCGCGTGGTCAAAGCTTGATGCAGATGTATCGGCAGGCGGACATGCTCATAAAGCACCCCGTCGACGCGGAAACGAATCTGGACCCTGTCCTCGAAGGGTTCCACGTGGATGTCGCTGGCCCTATTCTCCACCGCGGCGGTGAGAATTTGATTGACCTGTTTGATGACCGGCGCCTCTGAGGCCAAGTCCCGAATCTGTTCAATATCTTCAATGTGTTGAAAACCGGTGGGAGTCTCGCTCTCTTCCGGGGACTGCTCTTTTTGCTCGGCCCCATCGGGGCTGTAATACTCCTGGATCCACCCCTTGATCCGCTCCTGACGGCAGACATGCATTTCGATTGTCCGACCGCTAAACAATCTCCTCAAGGCACCCAAAAGCACATGGTCAAAAGGGTCGAAAACAGCGACGCGCAGGGATTCGTCGGTCAGTTCCAAAGGAAAGAAGGCATGCGCCTCCAGGAATGGGAAAGAGAGCCCGGAAAAATCGTTGATGTTGAATGCCGGAGGCAGACCGTCGCAAATCGGATATCCCAATGTCTCTGAAAGCAGGCGGACATAGTCCTCCTCGGACACCAGACCGGCTCGCAGGGCCAACACGTGCGGGGGCTCTCGCCCTTCTCCGGCGGCCAAGACCCGATCCAAGTCCCGTTTCAGGACCAGATTGGCGTCGATCATGCGTTGAATGAGGGACATGGGGGAGTAGTTGATGGTTATGGCGCGTGGCTAACGCATTCCCGCCTTGATCCTGTTCAGACGTTGCAGAAAGTCCCGTGTGATGAACGTGGAGTCCTGCTCGTCGATAACCACATGCGGCGTGATGAACAGAATCAGTTCCGAGTTCTCGAACTGCTTCCGCTCGTATCCAAACAAATACTTCAACAGCGGGATGCGACTCAGGCCGGGAACGCCGGTGGTGTTTTCCGTTTGGGCCTGCTGTATCAGCCCGCCGATGACTATGGTCTGCTGATCGTTGACGGCCACGGTGGTGGAAGCATGCCGCGTGGAGATGCGCGGGGCGTCCACGCCCGGCACCGGGGTGGATGAAACCTGGCTGACTTCCTGGGAAATCTCCATGCGCACCATGCCCTGCTTGTTGATTTTGGGCGTGACCTTGAGAATGATACCGGTATCTCGATACTGGATGGTGGTTTCCGTGGATCGCCTATTTGGGTCAGTGTCGTCGTGACGGGTCAGCCTGGAGGTGGGAATGGGCACCTCCTCGCCGATATTGATCACCGCGGGCTTGTTGTCCGAGGCCAAAAGCGTGGGTGAGGACAAGACACGCACATGGCCGTCCTGGGCCGAAGCCTTCAAGGCCGCCCGCATACGACTCGTGCTCGCCACCACATAAGAAAGACCGGAAGTGATGGAAGCAGCTCCCGTGGGATCAATGAAAATCCCGCCGATACCCGTATCCAGGCTCATGTTCTGATGTACGCCGTCCCGGTAGCCGAGCATCTGCCATTCCATGCCCAAGCGCATATCCTCGGTCAACATGACCTCGGCGATAAGCACTTCAATGAGCACCTGCCTGGGATATTGATCCAGTTTCTCAATAATGGACATGATCTTCGGATAATCCACCGTGCTGCACCGGATCAATACGGCGTTATTGGGTTCGTCCACCACGAACACAACCGGGCCGGACAGCTTTCCGCTGGCTGAAGCCGCATCCCCCACAGGTGTCGGGAAGGGGGCGTCCCGAATCAAGGGCGGCAACTCAGCGGTGAGCACCTCGGGTCCCGGCCGGGCCGGATCAGCCGGAGGAGTCTCGGCTGTTGAAGGAAATCTTCGCCCCCTGTCCTCGTCGTCGGTCGGTTCAACATATTCAAAAAGCCCTTGGAGGCTGGCCACGATTTCCGAGGCATTGCCGTACTGGACGTAATAGACGTAAACCCCCTGGCCGTATTGTTCCTGGATGTGCACCGGCAGTTCACGATCCAGCTCACGCACCCAGGCATCGATAAACTCCAACACCTGCTCATCCCGGGTCAAGGCCAAAAGGGTATTCAGCCGGGCCAGGGGCAGAAAAGACACCCGAGCGCGCACTCCCGGCTGATCCGAGCCAAGACCGAAGGTTTTGGCCACCTCCTCCAATTCCTTGGCGGCATCCTCAGCCTGGACGTACTCCAGGAAGTAGGTCGCGGCCCGAATCTCCGCGAATACGCTCTCATCAAACACCGCGATCAAATCAGCGATCTTGCTCTGAGAGTGGGGGAAGTCGCAGACCAGCATGATGCCGTTGGCGTCATGGGCATACACCTGGGCCCCTTCGGACAAATAAGGCCTGATGATGGTTGTCATTTCCGTGGCTGAGATGAAGTGCAACCGGAAGGCTTGAATCATTTGCCCGCGGCGCGGGGAAAGGCCGCCCTCGGGAAAAAGGACCACGCCTCCTGGAAGCAGACTCGGGGCCCTGGCCAGGGGCATGATTTCCAAAATGCCGTCCACATTCGACATGACCATCCCGTTGATGCGCAGAATGCCCGCCAGCAGATCCAGCATCTGGTCCGGACGAAAAGAGTCCGACACCGTCAAGGACACTCTGCCAGACACCTGGGGATGCAGAATATAGTCCGCACCCAGCAGGCTCATGAACAATCGAATGACCTCCACCAGGTCCGCGTCGTAAAAATTCATGGATAACGGCTGAGCATCACCGACCGCGTCGTCCGAAGGGCTTACAGCCTCTTGCGCTGCCAGGCGCTGAGGCGGCCCTGCCATGGCCTGACGGATTCGTTCGTTGAATTCGCGATTCTGCTCTCCCAACTGCCTGAAAATTTCAGAAGCCTCAGGGCGAACAATGCCCGGCTCCGTCGAGACCACTTTTGCGCGAGGGTCGTCTGCTTCAGGCTTTTTTCCCACAACCGGACCAGGCAACGTGGCCATGTCTCGCGGAGCCGGTGCCACGGACGAACATGATAGTGTGCATAGCAGCAGCAGGATCAACAACAAGCAATGCTTGGGCATGCAGAATCCTTGAAAAGGTTGATATGGATCCCAACCGTCAATCAAACAGGGCACGACCTACTCAACAGGCTGGAATACGGGACCGGACGGCGTGCTGATTCGACGCAACCGGCCCTCTTTGGCTAATCTCTCTCGCTCTTCCAACGACTCAGGAATATCCTCCACGCGCCTGACTGGTTCATTCTCGCCGGCAGTGGCCGAAGGGGCGGACTGGGCGTTCATCCTGGTGCTTTGTTGCGGGCCCCGCGGCGGCTCCGTTCGCATGTGCTCATAGAGACCGATGACATGTTCCCGTCCCTGGGCGTCCACCAGCACAACGGAGTCTTGTTCGAGTTTTTTAAGCACAAAGTAGAATGATTCGCCGCGCTCCCCCTCATCCCGAGCTGTCTCGCCCTCCTCCAATATCCGATGTTTCTGCCTGGAGGCAAAACGCTCAAAATATACCAAGGCTGTTTTCCGGTCCGGCACGATACTCGTCCCATAGAGCCTTATCCCAGTGGTATCCGGCAGAAAAGTCTGGGCTTGGGGCTCTGCCTGGGGCGCATCGCCGGCAACTGACGGAGGAGGCGACCATGCTCTGCGTTCAGAAGAAAAAAGGTTTTTATCCGTGACAATAGCGTACTGGGCTGAGCCCATAGACGGATCAGGAAACAACAACCGCAATTCCTGCGAAAGCATCGCGGAAACCACGTCCGCGCGTTCCTCCCCGTTGCCTGGAGAGGCGTCCGTCCAGGCATCGTAAGAACTCCAGGTCCCCCAGGCCAAGACCAGGAATCCCGTGAAGAACACGACGTTGAGCACCATGCTGGGACTGAGGCTACGCTTCATCATTTTTCTTCACCTCAAACGGACTTCAGGCAAATTGCCCATGGCATCCCCAATTTCTCGCTTCCCACGTAAACCTTCGCCTCACAGCAACGTCCAGCAGGTAAGTTGGGCATTGAAGTAATAGTAGCGCTTCTCATGCGGGCTGATGATCTTGATTTCCACTTCGTCAAAAAAAATGAAACGCCGACCGTGCTCAACACGTTCCATGAAATTTTGAATACCCCCGATCTCCGCCCTGGTATTGATCGCCATGCGCATCTCACCGAGCCCTCCCCTTTCCACCACCGGGAGGACCCGCATGCTGAGAATACTGACTCCGGATGCATCGGCCCATTCATTGACAATGTTCTGAAACATGGCTTCGGAAAGAGGAAGCGTGCCGGCTTTGACCAGCCTGGCATCCACCACCTCTTCCCTCAGGCCGACAACCTCGGCATGCAGCCCGGCATACTTCTCGCCACTGATGATGTCCCGCTTCAGCCGTTGGTGTTCCAACCCTCTCATGTCAATAGCCTCATCCAGTGCACGGCTGTACGCATCGAAACTCACGACGGCCATATTCACGAGTACCGCCAGCCCGAGAACGAGGCAGGACGCCAACAACAGCCGCAGCCTGAGGGGTGCGTCGCGCAACCATTTCAGTTTCTGACTCGTCGAGATTTTCAATGGACCACTTCCGCGCTGATTTGAAAGACATCCTTGTTGTGAGACTTCGTCACCGGCGACTCGAAGCGCACCTCACGGAAGAGCGGGGAATTCTCCATCGCTTCGATGATGCTGGTGGCTGAATCTGCTCGCCCCTGGATGCGTACGCGACCTTGGCTAAAAACAAACGACTCCAGCCAAGCGTTTCCGGGAAGCACCTGGGTCATTTCATGCAGCAGTTCCATGACCCGAGGCCGGAGCTTGGCGTTCTTGGAAACATCTTTCATGAAATCAGAAACATCCTGAATTTCCGAACGTTTTTCAGCAATGATATCTGCTTGCGGTTTCATCCGGGAAATTTCCGCCTCAAGCTTGTGAAGATGCGCTTTCTTTCCGAAAAGCCCTCCAAACGGATAGGCTGTCAACGCCAGGAGAAACAATACCGCCAAGCCGACCCGCAACCACAGGGATATCCTCTGCTTTGCCGCCACCCCCGGCCGCTCCAGGGCAATCCGATATGGAGCTTTTTCCAGAAGCGCCCTGGAAAACTCGGGAACGACCTCTTCAACCTTGCCGTCTTGCAGGCCCAAACCCTCAAGGAGATCCTGGGAGGACATGGCGCATTCCCAGGCGAAAATCCATTCAGGCGGTTGCGGACGATTCATGAGCACTGGGCTGATGGAACGCAAAAAATCGACTATTGTCCCGCCGACCGGCATGTCGTCCCAGACATGAAAAACAACTCGCCCTTTTTCCAGGAGCAGGGCTTCGGCCATGCTGTTGTCTCCGTGGACATAGACTCCGTCCCGGCCATGCACTCTGGCAATATATACCAGAGAGGGAAAGACCCCGGCAGGAAAAATACCGACCTGGCCCAAGGCCGTTGACAAGGATTGCAATGCGCTTTCTTCAATCACCGAGACTTCAAGGTCAAGGCCGTTGCCGCTGCCACTGCCGCTATGCCTTGCATATCCCACACGGGCCTGGGAAAGATCAAAGGGAACATGGCGCATGAGCGAGAACCGCACGGCCTGGTCGAGGCTGTCGGCTGCGGCAGCGGGAAAATGCAGATTGACGAGAATAAAGTATTTCAACGGCAATCCCAGGTGCCAAACATCCTCCGACCCGGGCAGCAAGGTTGTGCCGATGTGCGCGCGGGACGGGGGGTTATTATCCTGGGTGGAGGCGACTTCCACTTTTTGAGCTGATGCCTTCCGGAGTCCGAAATAGGGTACCGTGCAGTATGCAGCGATCTTGTCATGCCACAAGAACAAGGCATGAGTGTTGGGAAAAAACAGGGACAGGATCGTGGAGATCATTATGGCTACAAGTCCAGTTCGCTGCGCAGGGACCGCCCGGGAAGGCCTGAGACGAAGTCAACGACCCGGGCTTCAAGAGTGACACGAGATATCGGCAACACATCGAAATACTGCGTTAATTGCTGATAATCTCTGTATTCCACATGTGGAGCGATGTCGGGCATGTTCTTGATGGGTTTGGTGCTGCGTTGTGCAACGATGGAATCAATAGTCTCCTGCCGGATGTCCGGAACAAGGGCCAGGGACCGAGGAGAAGCGCTATTGATATCAAGTGTTGGACCTTGCCCCGAAACAGTCAAAAAATCAATCAAACCGGGCGTCTCATCAGTGCCCTGAAACAAAGGGCGGTCCACACCCCGGATCAGCAGCAGTTCTTCGATGCTTTCCAAAGGACCGTTCTTGGCCGGGTAAGGGTGCTCCAAGGCCATGTAATATGGTGTTTCAGCACCTTCGATACGCCGCAGATCATCCTCGTCGATCCAGTCCAGAATGGAGTTCGCCACGCGTGTTGTCTGTGTGCCGTACTCCAGGCCGCAAGCAGTCAGCACTTTCTCCAGCATGTGAAGGTCAATGCTGTTCACGTTCCATTTGCCCGCCTCGGAGACAACCCTCACCTCGACCTCAACTCCATCCACAACCAATTCATACGGTTCATGACGGGGATGGAAAAGATGTTCTTGAGCTTCATGGGCCTGCTCCTCGGGAGCGGATTCGGCGATCTGCAACAGTAGTTCCTGGTTGGCCAGATACTTGAGCAGGCCGTGCTCGGCCTTGGTCAACGCGGAGCGCAACACGTGGGATTCCGTGATCAAGCGCTCGTTGGTCATGCTCCGCTCAGCGCCCAATCTCGAGGTGGTGGCGTAGTTCAGGGCGAACACGGACAGAAGCATGGCCACCCAGAGCACGGCGATGAGGATGAAGCCGTTTTGGGCGGTTGATGGTTGATCGCTGATGGTTGATCGTTGCTTTTTACGACTGCCGAAGATGACATCCCCCCTTTAATGGACCCAAACTCCTACAGAGCGCCCCGGCCCGGCACGAGCAGCAGCCGGAGCGGTTCGTCACCTTCCCGACTAAACAACATCTGGACCTGCTGCGGCCATTCTTTGCTCACCCATGCCTCAAGCTCAAGCGCATTTTCCGGCTCTCGCAGGGCTTGTGTTCCTGGGCGATCCCCGGGCGGCCCGGCAAAAGGGTCGACCGTGTCCGCGGCAAAGGAAAAATCCAGGACATCGAAGCCTTCCGCAATGCGCACCGCCTGGTGCCGCAAAGCCTCCGGCGGGAGATACACGGCCCGCGCGGCCTCGCTGGATGCTTGAAAACGGCGCACTTCCCGCAACAACCCGGGCTGCGGCTCAGGGACCTTGTAAAGATACACCCCCATCTGCTCGGGGTCCTTGAGTCCCTGATCCACGAACAAGCAGACGAAAAACAAGGCCTTGTCCTGGCGGCGCAGGGCGCCGAAGCCGTTGCGAGTGACATAAAACAACGTCTTCGCCCCCCCGGCGAAAAAGGCGAGGGAAGCGCCCTCCCAAAGCGTGGTATACGGCGCCATGCCCGCGAAATCCCTTTCCAGCAGGCGCAGCATGGCCTCCTCCCGCCGGACCTCCTCGGTGTCCGAGCCCTGCCGTTCCCAGACGCGCACGCCCAGGGCAAAAGACGCATAGATCACCACAACGACCATGGCCGTGATGGTCAAGGCAATGATCAGTTCCAACAGGGTGAAGCCGTGACAAGGGGACGGGGCGGTTGATGGTTGTTGGCTGATGGCTGATGGTTTGGCGGGCATGTGTCGTGCAATGCAGTCAGGCGGGTTTAATGGCGTATGTTTCATGTCCATCGTGGTCACACCCCTCCCTGCCGGGAGGCTACGCGCCGTCTGCCGGCGGGGAGGCAGAAATGTGGACGGAACGGAAACGGTCGTCGAAAAAGTCAGGTGCGTGGGCGATATGGCGCTGGATGGTCCTGCCTGGATCGCCCTTTCGGCCGTAATGAAACACGTAAAGGTACAGCTCCTGGGGCAGCCGCAGGGCGAGCTCGTCCTCCTCGATCGTGGGGCTTGCGATGTCCACGGGATGAATTTCCAAACGCCAAGTCAGGCCGTGAGCTTCACCTTCCCAAGGGAAATCCGGGTCGCGCACGTCCAGCCGTTGCAGTTCCTCGAAGGCCCGGTCCGCCAGGATCAGTTCCTGAACCAGATCCCGTCCCTTGCGCTCCAGGTTCATGCTCCCGGAAAGCAGTTGAAAGAACACCGTGACCGTGAGCGAGGTGATAATCACCGCCACCAGGGTCTCCATGAGGGTGAACCCGGCTGGGCATTGGCGGCACAGAGGACCACGGAAGTCATTCACTCTGGGCAACGATTCCCCACTCCTCCAGCAAAAGCAAAAAAACCCCAGGTGATAGAGCGCGTTGCCACTGGGCATAAAGTGTCAAGGAGGCATTTTTCGCTTCTTCTCTCGCTCTGAATATCATTCCTCGTCTAAAAGGAGCATCATCACGCCGGGCAGACTTTTTATCCGGTAGACACCCGTCACGGACGTCATCTGACCATTGACGATCTGCACGAGCACCTCGGCCGGCGTGGTCCAGCCTTGAACGTCCTTGAATTCCACTGCATATGTCCCGACAAGAATGTCGTTTTCCTTGACGCCGCTTTCCCGCCATGTCTCTGTACCGACGCGCCGCCATTGGGCTCCCATGTTCCGTGCGCCACCTGGTTCGGCGGAAACCAGCAGAGACCCGGCTTGACAGGAAGGAATCCTCTGGATGGCTCGACTGAATACGTTCGCGATGATCTGCATGCCCGCCTCGTTGGGATGCAATCCGTTCGGAAAATACCGGCTGTCCCAGTTGAAGGCCTGATCAAGATCCGCCAGCAGAATCCCTTCTTGGCGGACAATGTCCCGAATCATTCTGTTTAGCTCCATGACAGACTCGGCCTTCCAGTCCCGCGGCGCAAAAATGGGGGTCAACGTCGCCAGGACGGGGAAGGAATTGTTGTTCTTGGCAAGGATGACCATTATTCTGAGATTGTTCGCAATGTCGCTGACGGAACGCTCACCGATATCGTTGACCCCATACAATATCGTGACCACCCTCGGCTTGTGCCACACCAAGTAGGTGGGCAGATAGTACACGCCGTAGGTGCTCCTGCTACCGCTTTGGGCTTGGTTCACCACCTGCATCCCGGTCAAGGCCTGTAAAAGAAAAGGGTACCTGTATTGCATCGAAACGCTTTCGCCGGAAGTGATGCTGTCGCCTATGGACAGAATGGTATTCGGATCATTGTCCGCGCAGTAGTCTTTTTGCCACTGCGTAAAAGGAACAACGCCAACCCCTGCGTCCTTTGGGTTGACCTGTGCATACCCATTTGCGCCACAACATAGAAAAAAAATAAAAATCCACGCGATATGCTTCATAATACACAATCCTGTTGTTTTGAAAAAAGTCTGGACCATGCCTTCCCACCTCTACCATGGGGTGAAGTGGCCCCCTTTGTCCAGACAAAAATGAGACGCGTTTAAGATGGAGCCTGGACTCATTCACAGATGGACGGAACTGTCCTGGGTTAACATTTCCCCCCCTGCCCCGCGGCATTGCGCACGACTGGAAAAGCATGCCTTGAGAATGATCGGTGTCAGCACCTGACTTTGACGGCCCCCTGGGCTTTGGGAGCAGTCGTTCCGGCTGCTCCCTTGATTAATTGCCCTTTGAGGCGGACACAGGGTAAGCTTGGCAATTTTGCTGATGATATTCACGATTGCCGCTCTTGTAGCTTATTCAAAACGAAATCCACGGCGGCCTCCACACATTCTTCCAGGCTGTTCCTGTCGCTGGCCAGTACCAAGTCCGGATTCTCCGGCTCTTCGTAAGGAGCAGACACCCCTGTGTAGTTCTTGATTTTGCCCTGTCTGGCCAGTTCATACAAACCCTTGACGTCGCGCTGCTCGCAGACTTCAAGAGGGCATTTGACGTAAACTTCATAAAACCGGCCGCAGTCGATGAGTTGTTTGCAACGTTCCCGGTCTGCACGCAGGGGCGAGATGAACGCGGTCAGGCAGACCAGTCCGGCATCCAGAAAGAGCTTGACCATCTCGGAGATGCGGCGAAGATTTTCAGCCCGGCCCTCGGGCGAAAAGCTCAAATCACTACACAAGCCTTGGCGGACATTGTCTCCGTCAAACACATAGGTCAGCCGTCCCATGGCATGCAGCCGTTCTTCAACTGCATGGGCAATGGTAGACTTGCCGGAACCGGACAAGCCCGTGAACCACAGGACCATGCTTTTCTGCTGGAGCAGCCGCTGCCTGCTCTCGCGGGTGACGTTTCCCCTGTAAGGAACGGTGTTGGGACAAGGCATAATACTTTGTTCTCCTTTCAACAACTATCAGCTGACAGGGCAAGGGCAAAAGGACACTATTTACCCATTATGCGCCTGACGTGTTTTGGGTAGTGGCTGGGTCTCTGAGACCAGCAACCAATTCCACAGACCAAATTTCGCTTCGGGACAAATTCCTTTTTTAAAATCGCGTTGTCAATCTCCGGAATCATTTTTTTCTCACGCCCGCTCTCGCTTGTCGCTAGAATCGCAAGAGTGCTTGTCTCAGCTCATCCGTGTGAAGCTGTCAGCACATGCTATATCCAGACACCCCCCTGAATAGGGGGGGTTGACATATTATTTTTGAATGTGTTGCACTTGGAATAAGATAACAAAATATCCAAAATATGCTTTTCTTTTGACAAGGACGTTGCCAGGAGGCCAATCTTTTGACCAGGAGAAACAGGGAGTGCTGCATGAATAAGTCTGGTAAAATATTGCATGGAGGCGGGCTGGTCTGGAAGATGATCCTGGCCTGCACGATTTTATTCCTTGCTTTGTCCGGGCCGCTCCAGGCCCACTCTCCCAGTGACGGATTTGATGCTTTTGTATCAGGATCAACGCAATATACAAGAATTAACTCTGTGGTTCTGCAGCCTGATGGAAAGATAGTGATCGCTGGAAACTTTACTGAAGTTGATGGACAGAACAGGAGTCACATAGCGCGTCTGCATCCTGATGGCAGCTTAGATGAAGACTTTGTGCCAGGAGATATTGATGATATTATCTATGGTCTGGCGCTGCAGTCTGATGGAAAGATAGTGATAGCTGGAGACTTTACTGAAGTTGATGGGCAGGACAGGAGTCACATAGCACGTCTGCATCCTGATGGCAGCCTGGATGAAGGCTTTGTGCCGGTCGTTATTAATGATTCTATCTATGGTCTGGCGCTGCAGTCTGATGGAAAGATTGTGATCGCTGGAGGCTTTACTGAAGTTGATGGGCAGGACAAGACAAAAATAGCACGTCTGCATCCTGATGGCAGCCTGGATGAAGACTTTGTGCCAGCACATATTAATAATATTATCTATGGTCTGGCGCTGCAGCCTGATGGAAAGATAGTGATTGTTGGAGTTTTTTCTGAAGTTGATGGTCAGGACAGGACAAGAATAGCACGTCTGCATCCTGATGGCAGTCTGGACCAGGGTTTTATCCCTGACCCCGGAAGCCCGACCGCAGTTTTCAATGCTTATGCTGTAGTTTTGCAACCTGACGGTAAAATTGTCATTTCTTACAGGCGCAGTGCTTTTCCTAACCCTAACGAACACCATGTTGTCAGATTGAATCCTGACGGAAGCCTGGATGAGAACTTTGCTGCCAGTATTTATTCGGTTTCAAGTGATCATCTTCGACTCACTGGACTGGCCCTGCAGCCTGATGGCAGGATCTTTGTTGCGGGAAGAGGCATCAGAGTGGGTAATGATGAGCCACGAGCCATGGTTCGATTAAATCCGGACGGCAGCATTGATGATCAATTCATAAGTCCGGATTTCCATTTTTCTGGTGCAATGAGAATTCATGACCTTGCAGTTCAGCCGGACGGAAAACTTGTTGTTGTGGGCAGATTTAGAGAGGTTGATGGCTACAATCCAAACCCTGAACTTGACCCCCAGTGGCTTCCTTCAAACAACATTGTCCGCCTGTATCCTGACGGTGGACAGGAACTGGACATGCTGGCAGCGGTGCAAGATTCCTTGTCAGGGTGGCTTCGGATAAATGCCCTTGCACTTCAGCCTGACAGCAGCGTTCTTTTGGGTGGGGATTTTGATGTGTTTTACTATGTTGATGAGGGCTATGGGAGTGGTGTGCAAAGAAGAAGGGCTGCCGGGCTGAAGCCGAATGGATTCCTGGATGACGCATTTGATCCAGGTTCGAACCAGAGCATATTTGCCTACGCAGTCCAGCCTGATAACGGGATTATAGTAGGGAAACAAGATTCCATCTCCAGGTGGAAACCTGACGGCACCAATGATTCGGGATTCATGGACTGGGACACCAACGGTGCTGTCCGGGCTCTCGCTGTCCAGCCGGACGGCAAGATTCTGGTGGCCGGCGTCTTCACCGAAATAACCGCTCCCAATAGTGAGAGGTTCCCGCGCAACCGGCTCATCCGACTGGATGAAAACGGATTTCTGGACAACCATTTCCAATTTACAGGCAGCAATGGACCCAACCTCAGTGTCTTTTCCCTGGCCCTGCAGCCGGACGGAAAAGTCATTGTGGCAGGCAATTTTACTACATTCAATGGAAATCCAAACTATAAATATATTGTCCGGCTTAATCCGGACAAGACAGTGGATACAGACTTCAACCCGCCAGACTTGAACGATGGCGTGTATGCACTGGCCCTGCAGCCGGACGGCAAGATTGTCATTGGAGGGGCTTTTACTACAGTTGCCCCATTTACAAGCCAGCGGCGCATCGCCCGGCTCAATCCGGATGGCAGCCTTGATTCAGGATTCATGACCGGAATTGTTTCAACCCCCGGCATGAATGCCGATGTCAGGACCCTGGCCCTGCAGACTGACGGCAAAATCTGGGCAGGTGGTAACTTTACCAGCATAAGCGTTGGTACGGGCTCACAAACAACTAACAGGATCGTCCGTTTGCATCCCAGTGGCAGCCTAGACAAGGCCTTTCCCGCTGGTGCCGATGGTGTGCATGGGACCGGGGGGCCAGAGGGAGCCAATGTAAATGCTCTGGCTTTGCAGGCGGATGGAAAGGTGCTGGTAGGAGGCCATTTCACACAACTGCAAAACGAGGAACGCAGTTGCATTGGCAGGATGATTCAATCCACCGCAACGGAGGCTGCATTTCAGGAACTGTCAGTGAACAGCTCCGGAACTGTTGTTTCCTGGGATCGCAGCGGTCCTGCTCCTGAGTTCCACAGGGTCAGCTTTGAGCAGTCCGTTGACGGCCAGAATTATACCGCACTTGGACCAGGCTTTTACAATCTGGATCAGGGCAGCTGGCAACTGGACGGACTTAGTCTGAACCTGGGAGAAGGTGTCTGGGTCCGGGCCAGGGGGCATTTCTCCACTGGCAGATACAACGGATCTGGATCCATGCTGGAGTCTGTGCGGTATTTTTCCGGACAGGGAAACCTGCAGGTGAACATTGTTCCGGCCCAGGCCAAGTGGCGCAGGGCAGGTACGACTGATTGGAGAAGCAGCGGAGCTATAGAGTATAATGTGCCCTTGGGCACACATACAGTTCAGTTCAGCAGGGTTGCCGGGTGGAACAGCAAAACAAACGAGATCTTCAATATCACCTCCGGTGAAAACATTGAACACGTCAACTATACCCAGAATACCAGCCAGCACAGGGTTTCGGTTGCTGCTCCAGGACAAGGCGGCACTGTAAGCGGAGGCGGAACATTTGTGCACAATGCATGGGTCACCCTGACTGCCTCGCCTGATCCGGGTTTTGTCTTCAGCCACTGGACTGATGGCGGCCAGGTCGTGGAAGGCGCCGGGGCCACATACAGTTTTTACCTGACGTCCAATCGCAACCTGACAGCCCATTTTCGCAAGATCATAAGTTTGCCCGGAGTTATGATGCTGCTTCTGGATGATGAATGATGGTGATTGATTGTGCTGCCATGTTACAGGAAAGCAAAAGATTTTAACGGTGTTGGGACGGGTTAATGGATATAAAAATATGCCTGGTCAACATTCCTGGCATGTAATATTCTTAAACAGGAGTAAAAACAGATGAATAGCAAACTTGTTGTATATCTGACGGTGTTGGTGGCTGTCCTGTTTGTATGGATACTGGAGCTGCCGGCTGGAGATGTCAAGGCAATGGAAAGACAGGTCAGCAATGATCTGCGCAGGGCTGAAGGTCTGTTCTTTTCCGGAAAGTTTGAAGATACTGACAGCATGCTGGGCAGTATCGAAGAAATGATCAACAAAATTAAACAGCAAGATCCGGACAATGTACCTGTCAGATCCCTGGAGCAAAGGCTGAACAGGCAACGCGCTGATCTGAGCCGAAGGTGGTCCGGGCCGGAGACAGAAAAGAAGAGCGTTGAAGCTGAGGTTCAGGCAAGTCCTCCCAGCAGTATTGACCGGCCGGCTGATCTTCCCCGGAACACCCGCCAGGCGGTTCGTGACCTTGACCGGGCCATCGGTTCCATTGAAACCTCTGATAAAGACAGGTTGAGCAGGCTCAAGCAGGGCCACAACCTGGATCGTTTAGATACCATCCTGGCAGATATTCAGAGCAAGCTGGATAATCTTCCGGTACTGTTTGAACAGGTGCAGGCTGCAGCAGATGGTGATGGGGCCTCAGATCATCCTGATATCGGGGAACGCAGAGAAAAGATCAAAAGTGTTGTGCAGTGGGCCGGACAGGAAATGTCTGAGGTCAGGTCACAGGCTGAGCAGCGCCTGGCCGGAACAAAGAGTGCTGAACAGGACGCAGATGCGTTGCGGACCATCTATCAGGAGTATGATGCACAGTATTTTTCTCCCGTAAACAATCTCAGTTATGAACACGCAGTGGAAAAGATAATTGAGGCATTCAACCTTTTTGAAAAGTATTCCGCGGATAAGGGTCGGATTGAAAAGATGCTCGTCGATTTTGAGAGCAAGTACGGTGACACCCGCCAGCAAGTTGACCAGTCCACAGGTGACATGGCTCATGGCCGGGCCTGGGAAAATCTGAAAAGGGCCATGGACTCCATGGATCAGGTTCCTGCAAGACTGGCCCAGGGGCTGAAGTCCGCCATTGACCTGGAGCTGGAAATGCTGCCCAGAAGGCATGATTTTTATCGTCTGGAAAGACATGAAGAAATAGGAAAGCTTGTTTCCTACCAGAAAAAATATGCTCCTCAAGAACCCGGCATGGGAGACATTGATGCTGTGCTGGCAAGTGATCTGAAACAATTTGAGCAGGCCATTGATCGTCGTGAGTGGCCTGCATGCCAGGGCAATATATCCGATCGTCAGGGCGCCCTTGATTATTTCAAACAAACCTGGGGGCAGAATCCGGATCATAATTACCAGGTGCTGGGAACTGTTATTACCGGAGAGTGGTCAGTCCAGGAACGGGATCTGACCGGAAGGCCTGTCATGTATGGACTGCCAGTGCTATTGGCGGTTCAAAAGCCTGAGGACCGGGCAAAAGGCCTGGCCAGGGTTTTTATCCTGACGGTCAGGACTCCGGAAAGTGCCAGTCCTGAAATGAAGCCCCCCTTTACCTCGGATACGGTTGGGGACAGCTATTTTGTACGGGCCAAAAAAATCAAGTAGTAGTTTACTTTTCTGGTTTGTTGAGGAGCATGCTTTGCAGCTTTGTTGATACGTCAGACCGCGGATCAGCGCGATGCTGACCTGCGGTCTACGACTTGCCGTGTTTAATTAGGTAAACGCAGGTAGTTTCCACATATTTCCGCGGAATGGGCATAAGAAAATGGCCGCTTCGACGGGTTTTGGCTCATTGTTCAAAGCTTGTTGCGTGGAAGTGAGAGACCTGGACTTCATAGCCGCCCTGAAGCGTATACTTGAGCTTGCAGTATACAAGCTGCGCAGCGCAGGACAATACACAGAGCAGATATACTTCGCCATGATAACCGCAGTATTCGGGACAGCTATCGCTGTTCTTCGGCTTGAACCAGAAATTATATCAAAGATTGTAGATGGTTGATTGAAAGACAGCAACCCCGAAAGTTGAGTTGTCTAACTTTTCTATTCATCCAAAAGAAGCATCAGTACGCCAGGAAAGGAAACTTTAGGTACAGGGATTGTTTCAGTGAAATGCATTAATCTTTTTCTTAAGCCGTGAGGAAAATATTCCGCTTCTATGGATGGCTTGTTAAAAAAAGAATAATCTAATGACAACATGATGCTGTTCTCTGGACGAAAATAATCTCGCCGTGCGTCACATCCTCTATTGCAGTAACTGCTAACAGCTATCCATTCAATGCATGCTGAAATACAGTTAACGCAGCTCGAGTAAATGTAACCTTCAGTATTATAGACATATTCATCGCAAAGATTCCCAAAAGAGTGCCCAAATTCATGAAGTGCTACCTTTGCTGTGAGTGGCCCATTATATGTTGTCGCATAGCTTATCGCGCTATTATAGATGTAATCCGTTCCATACTCCCTGTATCCTCCACCTGAATATATATTAGTGTTATGTATGACGATGATTTCGTCATGATAATATCCTGAAAATATAGCTGCATTCATCACTAAGTGTGTATCACAGCATAGCAGTCTGTCAATGCTATGACATCCAGGAGCGCAGCCAAGATCAGACTTCTGTTGATGAATATGTACATTAATATTCGACTTCAGACTAGAAAAAGGTTGGATTGAAAGTATCAGATTTTTTACTTCGCGTGCCCGAGAGGTAAATTGGTTCATTTGGCTGTCAGAAAAACCACTAGAAAGAATCAGAATATTGAATCCAGTAGGGCTTGGGAAAGTGTTGCTGTTTTGAAAGAGACGAGGTGTGCTTTTTTCGTATTGCTGGTGTAATGGGGCCAGGCTCCTGGACTTTACAGGAGTATCTATATCGCCAAGAATGATGGAAACTTGGGTTGCTTTTTCAAAGTAAGGTGCAACAACGACGGTCTGTATGCGCTCTGGCTTAATTATCGATGGTGAGTTGTCGGGTGGGTGGCCAGGGGGCAACGGAGGGATGGTTTGATAAGCGGGAAAAATTAAGGGTTCACTAAACAGCACTTCCCCTTTGGCATTGGAAATTACAAGTACAGGCCCAGCTTGCCTTGAAGGTATCTCGGACGAGGAGGGAGGCCCAAGCTGGGTGGAAACTTTTTTTCTTGGAAGGCTTCCGGGCTGTAACTCTAGAGCGTCTATTTCATAGTCATCAATGGTTTGGGAAATAGAGATGACTGCCACGAAACCTGATTGTTCGTGGAAAACCGAATGCTCATTATTGACATCAATTGAACTCAATGCGTGAGCAGGATGGGCGGCCAGGAAGATGGCAAATGTCAAGGAGAAAACAAGAGCCAAAAAAATGAAGAAAACGTATTTCATGGGTGGTTTCCACGGACAGAAAATGCTGCTTCCCCGGCAAAAGGTGCTTGCGTCCTTGCGACCTGCTGGTTTCCATTCCTCATCCGCGGCGCAGCAGTGAATTCAGATTATTAAAGCGGGAAGGTGTATCTTCACCAATTCCAAGGTTGTCAGACCTGCGAAACCGTCTGCGGCTCTTTTTTGAATAAGACTTCATCCTTATAATCCGATCTTCCATAATCCTTTTCCGGATCAATATCAACAAGAAGGCAATACGGGTCACAAACGTGGGCGTTCTGGCATGCGGCAATCACGGTCAGTCCCTTCTCTGCCGCATGGGAAGCATATCCAGGACGAAAATAACACCCCCCATTGAGATTTTAACCCACTGTGAGCGGACCATGCCGAAGGAAGCGATCTTGCCGTGCCATTTGCCATCATTAAAAGGCAAACAGGCTTTTGCCGCCATTCTCCAGGGCATTGTGGGCGAACATGAGCCAGTCACGTCCAAGCCAGGCATCCTGTGCCACATAGACGACCATATTGATTGGGATATCGCTACCAAGGCTGCGAACCGGAGCTGTATCCCAACACATAGGACACGCATCAACCAAGATGACACTGGACCAGTATGGGCATGTAATGGCAGATGCCAAGAAACGAGCAATAGAGCGATTACCCAGCTTGAATGAGCTGGTATGACAAGGGAAACCAAAAAAATGGGAGGTTGACCAAGAGGTTGACCAAACAAAAAAGGGGTTAGATCGTGTTGATCTAACCCCTTGATTTTCTTGGTGGAGCTGAGCGGGATCGAACCGCTGACCTCTTGAATGCCATTCAAGCGCTCTCCCAGCTGAGCTACAGCCCCGTGCGAAGAGACGGAATCTATTCAAATGGCCGCGGATGTCAAGTGGGTTGAAAGATTTTTTTCCGGGCCGTTGACCAATGGATTACGGCTTGGACAGTTTCGTCGCGATTTCAGCGACATGGCGTCCTTGGAAGCGCGCACCTTCCAGTTCGTTTTCGCTGGGCATGCGTTCGCCCTGACCGCCGGCGATGGTGGAGATACCGTAGGGGGAACCGCCGGTGATTTCATCCATGCGCATCTGGCCCTGAAAGGAATAGGGCAGGCCGACCACCACCATGCCCTGGTGCATCAGGAAGGGGATGAAGGTCAGGATGGTGGATTCCTGGCCGCCGTGCTGGGTGGCGGAGCTGGTGAACACGCTGCCGGTTTTGCCGATCAGCTTGCCTCCGGCCCAGAGCCCGCCGGTGGCGTCCAGGAACTGGCGCATCTGGCCGCACATATTCCCAAACCGGGTCGGGGTGCCGAAGATGATCGCATCGGCTTCGGCCAGCTCGTCCACGGTGCAGACCGGGACCGTCGAGAGTTTCTTTTGGGCGTCCAAAGCGCCCATCTTGGCAAGCACCTCTTCGGAGAGCGTTTCCGGAACCCGACGCAGTTCAACCGTCGCGCCGGTCACCTGTCCGACTCCCTGGGCCATGGCCTCGGCCAGGGTGTGAATGTGTCCGTACATCGAATAGTAGACGACAAGGGCTTTCATGGTGGACTCCTTTGAGCTTGAATGTTCGGACAAACGGATTTTGATGTTCGCGATTCCGGCCTGGGAAGTCAACTTCCGTCCGCCATGCACCGATGCATCATATCGATCCGGGCCAGGCTTTCCAGTTCCTCGGCCAGGGCCAGGGCTTCATCCAGGTCCCGGCCCCAGCAGACCAGGCCATGCCGCTCCATGAACAGGGCCGGATAGGCCATGGCCGCCCGGCCCACCTGTTTGGCCAGGGCCTCGCATCCGGGTTGCAGCGCGGGCAGGCGGATCATCTTCCGGGACCAGACATCCGCCTCGAAAAGCGTCGACTCCAGCAGGTCGCCTCCGGGTTTGGCCAGGCTCAGGGCCAGCAAATGGGGCGGATGCACATGCAATATCGCCTGGGTCTTGGACTGGGACGCATATACGGCCCGGTGCAGGGCCGCCTCGGTGGAGGGCCGCCCCGGTCCGGCGGACGCTCCGGAAGCCAGATCGACCAGGGCCAGATCGCCGGGGCGCAGCCGTCCCTTGGCGCTCCCGGAAACCGTGATGATCATGGCATCACCCTGGCGCAGACTGATGTTCCCGTTGAGCCCGGCCATCAACCCGCGCTGCCAAGCCCGGTTCCCGGTTTCGCGGATCATCCCGGCCTCCCGGGCGCTGATCCGCGGTCCCCAGGGCAGGCCGTAGGGCGTCCCCTCTCCTCGCCCCTTGGACAGGACCGGCTTGATGTCCACAACCGGGGTGCCCTCCACGGCTTCCAAGGGAAAGACGTCCAGACTCCCCTGTTCCGCATCCAGTCCGACGATCCGGACCTGGTGCAGGCCGATGGGATTGGGGCGATGGGGCGAGCGCAGGGCGAAGACGCCTTGCAAGGGGTTGTCCGGATTGCCCCGGGCTCTGGCGGTCAGGCGGTCCCGTTCGGCCAGATGCATCCAGGTGAACACCAGGATCTCCGCGCCAGGAGCCAGGCCATCCAAAGCCCCTCGAAACGCGGCGTCGACCTCTATCCGGGCTGTGGGGCCGTTTTCCTGGCCCTGCTTGGGGCAGTCTTCCAGACGTTTGAGCGACGAACGTACCACGCCGACGGGAGCCAGGGTCAAAGACAAGTTCAGGTCCATGGCTACACCTGGATCACGGTTTTCATGTCGATCCCGTACTTGCGCATCCGGTTGAACACGGTGACCCGGTTGATGCCCAGGATACGCGCGGCCTCGGACTTGTTGCCGCCCGCACGGCGCAAGGCCTCCACCAGTTGCGTCTTCTGATCGTTTTCCGCGGGACAGGAGGCCGAGACGACGGATTCCGTCGGGCCCTTGGTGGGGACCGGCACCTGGATGTCCACGGGCAGGTGCTCCGGCTCGATCTGCCCGTGGTCGGCCAGCACAAAGGCGTACTCCAGGGCGCTTTTCAGTTCGCGGACGTTGCCGGGCCAGGAATAACTCATGAACATGCCCAGGGTCATGGGGCTCAGCCCCTTGATATTTTTTTCGCTTTTGGCCCGCAGTCGCTGAATGAAAAAATCCGCCAGCAACGGGATGTCGTCCCGGCGCTCGCGCAGCGAAGGCAGACGAATGGGAACGACGTTGATCCGGTAGAACAGGTCCTCGCGGAACAGGCCTTCGGAAATCAACTTCGGAAGGTATTTGTTGGTGGCGGTGATGATCCGCACATCCACGGAGAGCTGCCGGTTGTCACCCACCCGCTCGAAAGTCTTGGTTTCCAGAACGCGCAGCAGCTTGACCTGGACGGACATGGGCAGGTCGCCGATCTCGTCCAGAAAAATATCCCCGCCGTTGGCCGCCTCGAACCGCCCCTGACGGTGCCGGAACGCTCCGGTAAACGCCCCTTTGACGTGACCGAACAGCTCGCTTTCCAACAAGGACTCGTTCAGGGCCGCGCAGTTGAACTGCACGAAAGGCTCCTCGGATCGCGGCCCCAGGTCGTGGATGGCCCTGGCCACGAGTTCCTTGCCCGTCCCGGACTCGCCGCAGATGAACACCGGCGCGTCGCTCTGGGCGGCCTTTTCGATCAATCGGAAAATTTTCTGCATCTTCGCTGAACGCCCGACCATGCCGTGAAAAATGGTCCGCTCGTCCAGCAGCCGGGAAAGCTGCTGGAGTTCATGCTCCTTGCGGTCCAACTCGGAAACGTCGGTCAAGGTTTCCACGGCCCCGAAGGGCTGCCCGTCGTCGTCATAAAGCACGGAAGCTGTTTTCAGGATGTGTACGTACGTGCCGTCCTTGCGCATGATGTGACATTTTTTGCGGACAAACTCTCTCTTTTCAAACAACTTGCACCAGGCATGGTGGGCGTCGGAGCGAACGCGCTTGCAGGCGTCGCAATTGAAAATCGCGCAGGAGGAGCCGATCAGTTCCTCGCGGGAATAGCCGGTGATGTCTTCCAGGGCTTTGTTGGCCATCTTGATGGTTCCGTTGGCGTCCACCAGCAACAATCCCTCCTGCATGACCTCAAGGATCTGCCGCCAGTGCGCGTCAAACGGAGGAAAAAGTCCGGCTTGGCCCTGCCCTGGGCTTCCAGACTGAAAGGTCTTCTCAAATAGCTTTGCCGGTTGCATTATCTCTCCAAGATCGTGTACCGTTTCCATAAGACTGAAAAGAACAATGTCTCGCCTTGCGGCTATTCATCACCATGATGAACATGATTAAACACCTGTCAATGCAAAACAAGCCCCTCGGGTTGCCCAGCAAGGGCGAAAACCAGGAGGTCGAAAAATAAAACATATACCATTCAAAAGCTTATGGCAACACGGCATTGATTGGCACACATCCTGCTTATTCGGGAAGAACAAGCGAACGACAAACGTCATTAACCGAAATCATATAACTAAAAGGAGACGGACATGAGAAAGCAAACACTGATGGGCATCGGCGTCGCGGTGATCCTGGCATCCTACATCGGCATTTCCGTGGCCGCCGAAGCGGGTAACGCCCGGAAAGGCCGGTTCCTGTTTCGCCAGGAGTGTCGCCCCTGTCACATGGAAAACCCGGTGGGCGCGGTTCCCGCTGAATACCTTGGCCCGGACTCCAAGACCCAGGCCGAATGGAAAGAGGTTTTCGAGGCTTGGCAGGATCTGCCCTGTGTTGAGCACTGGGGCGAGAAGCTTGAGGACCAGGATCGCCTGGACATCTATCAGTACTTGCATGACGGAGCCCAGGACTCTCCGACTCCGGCCAAGTGCGGCTAGCAGCCCGTTACTTCCCTCAAAAGAATCAAGAAACCAATGGTAAGCCGATCCTCCGGCTTGTGAACCGAAAATAGACTCCGGATTGACCTGGGTCCGGCGAACCTCGCCGAACCCAGGCCCGGTCCGAATGAGGGAGCCTGGCATGGACGAGACGACGAAAACACTTTCCCGACGCAATTTCCTGCGGGCATCCGCGGCGGCCATGACCGCCGCGACCGGGGTCCCGGCCCTCAAAGGTCTGGTATCCACGGGGCACGCCGCGGCTCCAGCTGTCCAGGCCGGGCCGATCTCCGATCACTACACGGCCTGCGATATGTGTTTCAATCGGTGCGGGATGATCGCCAGGGTCCAGAACGGCCGGGTGATCAAGCTGGACCCCAACCCGAAATTTTTGAAATCCAGGGGCATGCTCTGCGCACGGGGCAACGCGGCCACGGCGCACATCTACGACCCGGACCGGCTCAAGCACCCCCTGCTCCGCAAGGGGGCCCGGGGCGAAGGCAAGTGGCAGCGCATCTCCTGGGACCAGGCCCTGGACCACATCGCCGAGCAATTCGAGCGCATCGCCGACAAGTATACCCGCTGCGGAGTCATGTTCTCCCCGGGATCGGACATGCAGTCCCAGTTCCTGATCCGCTTTGCCGAGGTCTTCGGCTCCTACAACATCACTTCCCACGAAACCCTGTGCCTGCTCAGCAACCATCGGGCCTACCTGGACACCTTCGGCGAGACCCCCTACCCCGACGTGCTCTATACCAAATACATCATCGTCGCCGGGGCCAACCCCTACGAAGCCATCATCACCCCGGACACCATCGACCTAATGGAAGCCCGCAAGAACGGCTGCAAAATGGTCGTCCTGGACCCGCGCTACACCAAGACCGCGGCCCTGGCCGACGAATGGTATCCCATCCGTCCGCACACGGACATGGCCTTTTTTCTGGCTCTGGCCCACGTGATCATTCACGAGGGGCTGTATGACCGGGAGTTTGCGGACGAAATGCTCTTCGGCCTGGACGAGTTGCGCGAACATGTCCGCAAATACACTCCGGAATGGGCTGCCGGGGAAACCGGCATCCCAGCTGAGGACATCCGGCGCATTGCCCGGGAACTCGCCGCCGCGGCCCCCACGGCCATGGTCTACACCGGCCGGCGGACCTCGGACTACGAGGACTCTTCCCAGATTCGACGCTCCATGGCCATTGTCAACGCCCTGCTGGCCAACTGGGACCGGCCCGGCGGAATCCTGGCTTCAAGGGAGGTGGGCGTTCGCGCCCCGTACTTCGATATCCCCTGGTACGACGACAACCCTGACGACCGCATCGATCACGGCATGGCTCCGGGCCTGATCCATCACGAAGGCTCGTTCAAGCTGATGCGCGACGCGATCATCAAGGAAGAGCCCTATCCCATCAAAGGCTGGTTCACCTTCAAGACCAACTTCATGCAGACCGCGGCCAACCGGAACAAGACCATCGAGATGCTCGACCATCTGGATTTCATCGTCAACGCGGACATCGCCATGAGCGACACGGCTTGGTATTCGGACCTGCTCCTGCCCTCCCCCAGCTTTCTGGAGCGCAACGACCCGGTCTCTGCCCTGCAGGGCTCATCGGCCTGCGCCTGCGCCATCTGGCGCGACGCAGTGGTTCCGGCGATGTACGAGTCCCGGGACATGCGCTACATCTGTACGGAACTGTCCAAGCGTTTGGGCTTCCCGGAGACCTTCGACTTCACCATCGACCAGTACCGGGAATGGCAGTTGGCCAGCATCCCCGAGGCGGCTCAGGCCATCAGGGAAGACGGAGTCTACTACAACCCGAGCAAGGTATACGGCATCTACTTCGACGTGCCCTTGAAGACCCAGGCCCAGAAGATCGAACTCTACAACCAGCGCTACGCCAACATGGGGCTGGACCCCATGCCGACCTACAAGCCGCCGCGCCAAGAAGAGGGCAAACTCCGGCTGGTGGTAGGCCGTACGGCCTTCTTCACCCACAGCAACACCAACAACGCTCTGCTCATCGAGTTCGAAGAGGAAAACACCCTTTGGATTCACCCCAAGACCGCCGAGGGCATGGGCTTTCGCGACGGGGAGCGGGTCTTTGTAACCAGCGATGCGGCTCGGGTGGAACTGGCCCTGAAATTCTTCGAGGGCATTGAGAAAGAAACCGTGTACATGACCACCGGATTCGGGGCGCTCTCCCCCGGCCAGCGCCTGGTCCACAACCGGGGAGCCAGCATTGCCGAGGTCCTGGAAGATCACGTGGACTACATCTCCGGAAACATGGCCATGCATGAGACCTTTGTAACCGTGAGCAGGAAGGTGGGCTGATGAAAAAATACGCCATGGTCGTGGATTCTTCCGTCTGTATCGACTGCAAGGGCTGCATGGTCTCCTGCAAGGTCCAGAACAACGTGCCCAAAGGGTATTGGCGCAACTGGATCAAGCACACCACGCCGGACTTTTCCCTGGGCAAGCTGACCCGGACCCATTTTCAGCCCGGCGGGTGCATGCAGTGCGACGTACCCACCTGCGTCACGGCCTGCCCCAGCGGAGCCACGTTCAAGGACCGGGAAACCGGGATCGTCCACGTCAATGAATCCCTGTGCATCGGCTGCGGCAACTGCGTCCGGGCCTGTCCCTATGGGGCCCGGTACCGTCATCCGGAAAAGCGCGTCCCGGACAAGTGCGACTTCTGTTTCAGCGCCGGTCGCCTGGCCCGTGGCATTCCCCCGGCCTGCGTGGACACCTGTCCGACCAAGGCCCGTGTTTTTGGAGATTTGAACGATCCGGACAGCGAGGTCTCCCGGCTGCTGCGGGAAAAGCCCACGGTGCGGGTGACCAGCAAAAACATCGATACCCAGCCCAACCTGTACTATGTCACGGCCACGGAACCCGCGGACTGGCCCGGAGACGTGGAGTTTCCAGAGGCCTATTCGGTCATGGCTTCCCTGGTCAATCCGCTGGTCAAAGTCGCGGTGGGGCTGTCCGCTCTGGGCGTGGCCGGGATGTGGGCCAAGCAGGCCTTCGCGCCGGATCCACCGGACCCTGAGGACGATGAACACGGTCCGGAAGCCAAACATCCAGAACCGACAGCCTCCAAGCAGGACTAAAGGTGTACCATGAGTGAAAAATTGATTCACCGCCATGACAAGTTGTCCATTTTCATCCACTGGTTTAACGCCTTCTGCTGGATCTCCCTGCTGCTCACCGGCCTGGGGCTGATCAAGAACGATCAGCTCAATCCCCTGGGCGCATGGTGGCCGAACCTGATGCGTTCCCTGTTCGGCGGAGGCGAAAACCTGCTGGCCGTGCATCAGTACCTGGGTCTGATCTGGGCCGGAGTGTTCCTCCTCTACGTTCTGCTCAAGCCCAGGGATACGTGGCTTTTCCTGAAGGAGGCCTTCACGGTCAACCCTGCCAGGGACATGGCCTGGTTCATGAAGATGAACCTGAAGATGACCTTGGGCAAGAAGAGCTTTCAGCGCTTCGGCATGACCCCGGAGATGCCGCCCCAGGGTTTCTACAACTTCGGCCAGAAACTCTTTGCCCAGGCCACTGTGCTGGGTGGGATCGTGATCGTGGTCACGGGCGTGATCATGTTCCTCTCCCCAATCATGCTCGATAACCCTGATCCCGCGGCCTGGTCCCGGACCATCCACTATCTGGTCGTGGGACTGGTGACCGCCGGAATGCTGGTGCACATCTACATGGCCGCCATCTCCAAGGAGGAAAAGCCAGCCTTCAAGTCTATGTTCACCGGAAGCGTCCCGGAGCACTACGCCAAGCATCACCATCAACTGTGGTACGAGGAAGTGGCTGCGGGCGAAAAGAAGGCGGAAGGGTGAATACTGCGTAGGGGCGGTTCGCGAACCGTCCCTGCCTGGCAATACGTACTGATCAGCAAAGCCGCGGACGATGAGCCCGTGGCGACAACAATCTACCCAAGGAGCGAAAACATGCGAAAATATTCGATTACCATGCGACTGATCATCTCCGCCCTGGCGGTCCTGTTCCTGGCTGGTTGCGCCGGGCACCACGGCCCCAAAACCGCGAAGTTCGACCTGGACCCGACCCAGGTTCCGGAACCCTACCACACATTCATGGACATTACGTCCGTCAAGCCGCTGGTCTTTGAAGCCATGCTGCGCACCGAACCGCCCACGGATTTCATGATCATCGATTCCCGGCCCAAGCAGCCCCGCTACGACGTCGGCCACATCCCCACCGCGGTCAGCCTGCCGGACAGTCAGTTCGACAGCCGCGCAGCGGAAGTCCTGCCCGCGGACAAAAACGCCCTACTGGTGTTCTACTGCGGAGGCTTGCACTGCCCCCTGAGTCACCAGTCCGCCTGGAAGGCCGAGGCCCTGGGCTACACCAACGTGGCCGTCTATCCCGCCGGGGATCCGGAATGGGTCAAGCTCGGCTACCAGGTCTGGACCGCCCGGGACGTGCGCACTCCGTTGCCCGAGCTGGATCCGGCCCAGGTGCCCGAACCTTTTCACACCCTGGTCACAATCGACACGGTCCGCCCCATCGTGGCCCGGGCCGTGCTCTCGGCCACCCCGGTGACCGACGTGATGATCATCGACTCCCGACCCAAGCAGCCCCGCTACGACGTCGGCCACATCCCCACCGCGGTCAGCCTGCCGGACAGCCAGTTCGACCGGATGGCCGCCGAGGTTCTACCCGCGGACAAGAACACCAAGCTGATCTTCTACTGCGGCGGCACCCATTGCCCCTTGAGCCACCAATCCGCCTGGAAGGCCGAAGCTCTCGGCTATACCAACTTGGCCGTCTATCCCGCCGGGGATCCGGAATGGGTGGAGCGCGGCTATGTGGTCTGGACCGCGGACGGCCCGCACATGACCGCCGCGGCCCCGGCCGCGCCCAAGGCTCCAGTCGAGGAAGGCACCTTGAAGGCCGGTTCTGCTGAAGGAACCATTGACAACGACTTCTTTGTCCAGCTGATGAAGGACAACCCGGAAAACATTCAGCTCATCGACGTCCGTTCCCCGGCCGAGTTCGCCGCCGGACACATTCCCAGCGCCCTGAACATGACCGTGAACGAACTGGAAGACCAGATCGCTGTCTTCAGCACGGACGACAAGCCCATCGTCTTCATCTGCTCCACGGGCGCGCGCAGTGGTGAAGCATATTACCTCTTCCAGTTCATGCGCCCTGACCTGAAGGACGTCTACTATGTCGACGCCAACGTCAGTTATACTCCCGCGGGTGAATTCACGATCAACTAACGCTCTGATCGCGGTTCGCTCGATGAGATAAACTCAGGCCGTCCAAACCCCGTACGCGGGGGGAGGACGGCTTTTTTGTTCACGTCACGACACGGGAGGCTATCCATGCACCTGAATCGAAACCACACCGCCAACCATTTCAAGGCCCTGGCCGTCTCTCTGTTTTTGCTCATTACCGCCTGCCCGGACTTGGCCGCCGAAGAAACCTCGCCATTGTTCACCCAGGCCCAGCGCATCGCGGATCGGGACGGATACGCCCTGATCACCACACTGGAGCTACGCCGACTGATGGATGAAAAGCCCAACGTGCTGCTGGTGGACGTGCGCTTTGCCTATGAGTTCGTTTCCGGCCATATGCCCGAGGCCGTAAGCCTGCCCGTGGATCTGCGTGATCGAGGCGACCTGTCCCCGGAGCGCCGGGAAGCCATGCTGGACACCTTCGGGCCGGACAAGGACCGCCCCGTCGTGGTCTACTGCCGCGACTTTCGCTGACTGCTCAGCGAGATCGCCGCGGCCTGGGCCGTGCGCCTGGGATATACCAACGTCATCCGTTATCCCGCTGGGTATATTGCCTGGCGCGAGCACTACCCAGATCTTCAAGTATGCGAGACCCGCGCCCATCGCCTCCAGCCGGGTCAATACTTCCCGCCCTGCGTACTCACCGCCGCGGACAGGAGCCAGGACTTCGCCTACCTGGGTCTGGAGCAGGAATCGGCACATTTCTTACTGGCCGACGTGCCCGCGGAGTTCGTCCTGCTCAAGTATTACGGCGAGAACTGCTACCAGTGCGTCCAGGAGGTGGACCAGTACAACCGCCTGTTCACCATGCTCCGCGACGACCCCGAACTCGGGCCGCGCCTGAAAATGATCGGCATCGGCGTGGGAGACACCCAGCGCAGCGTACTGCGCTTCAAACGCGCGCACCACGTTCCCTATCCGCTGCTGCCCGACGAGCGCCAAGTCATGTTCGAATCCGTGGGCGCCGGGGAAATTCCGCTGACTTATCTGGTCAAAATCCTGCCCGATGCACGGGTTCAGGTGGTGCTGTATCATGAGGGAGGGATGGAGGACGTGGGTGGATTGTTTGAACTGATCAAGAATGCCGTGACGGAGTAGGGAGAAAAGATAGGGCTTGTGCGATTCCAAGAGGTCTCTTACCATGCGTCCGTTACGTGGCCTTTTTTGATCACCCTCAACCAGGAAGAATCGCTCACCATGCCCGGCACCACATCCTTGCACTCCCTCCACGTCATGGTCTGGACCGCCCTGATGGCCTCCTTGATCGCCGTGGGGTCGTTCCTCACCATCCCTCTGGGGCCGGTGCCCTTTTCCATGCAGCCCCTGTTCGTCATGTTGGCCGGTTTTCTGCTGGGCTGGCCCCATGGAATGATCGCGGCTCTGCTTTTCGTCGCCGCCGGAAGCATCGGCCTGCCCGTGTTCGCCGGGGGCAAGTCCGGCCTGGCCGTGCTTTTCGGCCCCACGGGCGGCTATCTGATCGGCTTCGTCCTGGCCGCCGGGGCCATCGGTCTGCTCACTCAGGCACGAAAAACCACTCAGACACCCGGTTGGATCCTCGGTCTGCTGGCCGGGTTGGCAGGCTTGACCCTGCTCTACGCCTGCGGACTGCTCAACCTGATCCGCGTCCTGGACATCGGCTGGCACAAAGCCCTGACCATCGGCTTCCTGCCGTTCATCCTCCAGGATCTGGTCAAGCTGGTCATGGCCGTGGCCACATGGCGGATCATGCACGGACGGGGATTGCTGCCGCGGTGATCAGCGCCGCTTCGGTCCACTTTGCCTATGCGACCTCCGCCCCCATCCTCCGCGACATAGGCTTCAAACTGGACAAGGGACGAATCCTCGGCCTCGCCGGTCCCAACGGAGCGGGCAAATCGACGCTGCTCGCACTGTTGGCCGGGTTGCTGACGCCGTCCTCCGGTACCCTCCGGGTCGCTGGAGTGAACGCGCTTCAGGACGGCGATGCGGTTCGGCGCAAAACCGCCCTGGTGCTCCAGGAGGCGGATCTGACCATTATTGGCACCACCATCGACGAGGACATCTGCCTGGGACTGCCGCCCGAGCGACGCGACGAAGCCCTGGATCTGGCCGTCCGCCTGCGCCTGCCCGATCCGGAAACCCCGGTCCACACCCTGTCCCACGGCCAGAAGCGAAAACTCTGCCTGGCCACGGCCCTGTTGCGCCAGCCGGAACTACTGCTCCTGGACGAACCCTTTGCCGGACTGGATTATCCGGGCATTCGGGAAATCCGGGCCATGCTCCAGGCCAACCAGGACAACGGCCTGACCCAGATCATCGCCTGCCACGATCTAGAGCCTCTGGCCGATCTGGCCGACCTATGGCTGGTCCTGTCCGCTGGTCGCCAGGCGGCCTTCGGCCCTGCACGAGAGGTCTTTCCCCTTCTGGAATCCCTGGACGTGCGCCCCCCCTGCTCCTGGCGGACCGGGATGGGCATCCTGCCCTGGGACGACCGCCACGAACCATCTTCCACCACGATCCCACTCACCTGAAGCATGGCCGTCGCCCCCCTGCTCGCCCCGACCCCGCGCGACGGACTCGGCCGCGCCCTCCTGGCCCTGGACGCCCGCCCCAAGCTGGCCTTCGCCTTGCTCGTCGGCATGGTCCTCTGGCAGCTTCCCCTGCTGATTTTGTTTTTCCTGACGCTCTTTGGCGGAGCGTCCTGCCGGGCTCTGGGAGGATTCGCCAAGTCCAACGGGACATTGTGGCGGATGGCGTTTCTTTTTGTTTTGGTCTGGTCCGGACTGAAGTGCGGACTGGATATCTGGGCAGGAGCCGATCTGCTCGCTGGACTGGGAGCGGGGGCTGAATTGGGGGTCAGGCTGGCAACGCTGCTCCTGCTGGGCTTCACCCTGACCCTGTCCACCTCTCCGCGCCGCCTGGGCCTCGGCCTGGCTTGGTATCTGCGGCCCGTGCTCGGCTCCCGAGCCTGGAAAACCGCACTGGCCCTGAGCCTGATGATCCATTTCCTGCCCCTGGGCCTGGCCGCGGTCGGCGGACTGCGCCAAGGTCTGGCCATGCGCTGTCCGGACTGCCCCTGGCCAACCCGCCTCCGCCTGATCCCCCTGGCTCTGCTCCGGGTGCTCAGTCAGACCACATGGACCCAAACCCTGGCCGTGGCCGCCCGAAAGCTCGACCACCCGGAGGCTTGGCAGCCGGAACGCAAGGTTAGGCTCGGAGAATGGGCAGCAGCCTTGACCCCGCTACTGGTCTTGGGTGTATTCTGGGGATTGCTTGCGCACTTTTTCCCCTTCCTGATTGAATAATGAACAGATCAATATATCTTGCGTTTTGCGAAACTGGAGCCCAGCACGTTAAACGTGTTTTCCACGACGAAAATGGCGTGCTCGTCCTTGGAAAAAACAAGTTCTTCCAGGCGCTTTAAGACGATGTTGTTGGTGATGGCCATGATGATGTCCTTGTCCTTCCGGGAGTAAGCCCCGTGTCCGCGGATGAACGTCGCGCCCATCTTCAGGTGGTTGATCATTTCGTCGGCGATCTCCTGGCTGTGGTCGGAGATGATCAGCACGAGCTTGCGCTGGTTGAACATGCCCAGGGTGGATTCCAGGACCACGGAGGTGATGAACACGAGGATCAGAGAGGCAATGATCAGGTCGATGTCCAACACCAGCAGACTAACGCTGAACAAGGCGAAATTGAAGATAAAGTAGGTCTTGCCGATGCCGATGTTATACTTCTGGTTCAACAACACGGCCACCACGTCCAGCCCTCCGTTGGATCCCAGGGAGCGCAGGACGATGCCCGCCCCGAAACCGATGATCCCGCCGGCGGCAATGGCCGCGTAAAGCTGGTCCTGAATGCCGAAGTCCAGATCGATCAGCTCGTAGGTCAAGGTGGCGACGATCATGGCAAACAGGCTATAGAAAAAAAATCGCCGACTGACATTGACCCAGCCCACCACGAACAAAGGAATGTTCAAAAAAAAGTACAGAATGCCGGCGGAGACCACTGGAAACGCATAAAAGATCAGCAACCCGACGCCGAACACCCCGCCGGGAACAAACGCGTGGTGCACCACGATGCCCTTCATCGCGGCGGAAATGATCACCGATCCAACGGTAATCAACAAAAGGTTCCACCAGATAGTGGACGTAAATCTCTCAACCCGCTTCGTCATCCTTGATATCTCCAAAAGAAAAGAAAAAGGAAAAGGGTCGCGATGATCATCCATCGCAACCCTTTGTTGTTCAAGCTGGTCGGGGCGAGACGATTTGAACGTCCGACCCCCTGCTCCCAAGGCAGGTGCGCTGCCAAGCTGCGCTACGCCCCGATCCACGAACAACTAGTCGAACCAATGAAATAAGGCAAGTCCGCCGCGGACTTGCCCGCTACGACCCGACGTGTCAAAAATCAATGCCTTTGAGCGCCCCTTGCCCCTGGTTGAAAGGGTGTTTGACGGGGAGCATTTCCGTAATCAGGTCCGCCTGTCGTCCGAGCCATTCCGGAAGTCCGCGTCCGGTCATGATCAGATGCACGTTTCGCTCTCGTGCCCTGTCCAGCAAGGCTTGCAGTTCTTCCTGCTCCAGCACGCCCGCGCCCAGAGCGTACAGGACCTCGTCCAACACCAGGACCTGGACGACATCGGCCGCGACCTTGGCCGAGGCCCAGTCCAAGGTGGTCAGGGCCGCCTCCCGGTGTCGGGTCCAGTCCTGGTTGTCCCGAAAAAAACCCAGACCTCCGACAAGGAAGTCGTCCCCGAGAAGGGACGCCAGAAACCGCTGCTCCCCGGCAACATCGTCCCGTTTCATGAACTGCGCGCAGGCTACGCGCAAATCGTGCCCCAAGGCTCGGAGGATCTGCCCCAAGGCCGCGGAAGTCTTGCCCTTGCCGTCTCCGGTGTACACCACGATCACGTCGTCGCCTCCAACGGTATGGTTTTCATGCCTTGTCCTTCCACCGGAGCGCCGCACGCTCGGCACGCTCCGTCGTCCATCCCGATGTTTCGCACGTGGAATCCTTGCCGGAGCAGCAACGGCGTCCCGCACCTGGAACATTCAGTCGCCTCCCCGGCGACCCCGGTGATATTGCCGACGTAGACATGCGACAACCCGGCCTCCTTGCCGACCTCCCAGGCTTTTTTGAGGGTTTGTGGCGGTGTAGGCGGGCGGTCGAGCATGGTATGGTCGGGATGAAAACGGGACAGATGCCAGGGCGTTTGGGGCCCCAATTCCCGATAAATGAAGTCGGCCATGGCCCGCAATTCTCCGGGCTCGTCGTTCAGTCCGGGGATGAGCAAGGTGGTGACTTCCAACCACCAGCCCAGCCCGCGAATGGTTTTCAGATTGTCCAGGACGGGCTGCAGCCTGGCCCCGCAGATGTCCTTGTAAAACCCTTCGGTGAACGCCTTCAAATCGATATTCGCCGCGTCGATCAACGGCCCCCAGGACTCCAGGCATTCCCTGCTTTGAAACCCGTTGGACACGATGATGTTCCCCAGCCCCCGCTCCCTGGCCCGTGTGGCGACGTTCTCCACCAGCTCGAAAAAAACCGTGGGTTCGGAATAAGTGTATGAGATGCTGGCGGCCTTGGAACGCAGGGCCAGGTCCACCACGACTTCCGCTTGCATTCGTTCCCCACGCACGGCCTCGCCCCGGCGCGGCGGTTGGGACAAGCTGGAATTCTGGCAAAAGGAACAGGACAGATTGCAGCCCATGGTCCCCAGCGAGAGAGTCTTGGTGCCGGGAAAATAGTGGTACAGCGGCTTCTTCTCCACCGGATCGAGATTCAAGGCGGCCACCGTGTCCCGGACCAGGGTATACAGCCGACCCTGCCGATTGACCCGCACCCCGCATCGCCCCCGCTCATTCTCGGCGATAACGCAGAAGTGAGCGCAGAGTCGGCACTGGATCTTTGCATCCTTGAGCGGCTTCCAAAGACGAGCCTCATCCGTTGAACAAATCAGGGACGTACTCATATCGCCACCTCCTCGCTGGGATCAGATCCGGAAATGGTTCCAATTCGGGCCTATTGCCTTCAATCCCGCTTTCCGGGCGCTGTTTGCTCCCTGGGCATGCGATCGTGAGGCACGCGCGGGTCCGGCTTGGTCATATCCGGCTTGGTCATATCCGGCTTGGTCATATCCGGCTTGGTCATATCCGGCTTGGTCATATCCGGCTTGGTCATATCCGGCCTGGTCATGCCAGGCTTGGTGTTTCCAGGCCAGGTGATTTCCGGAGTGATCAGCAACGGGCCGAAGAGCACTTCGGTTTCCTGCTTTTCCTCCGGCGGCGGGACCACATGAATCACTCTGTCGCCCAATGCGTCGCCCGGACCGGGATTTCTGTCCATATACATCCGGGTTCCCGGCTTTGATTCCCCGGAAGGGCCGACTCGGATCACGGAATCGCCCGAGCGCTCATCCGTACCGATATACGTTCCGCCTGCCGCTTGGGCCAGGACATGCGACGCCCATGACTCCTCGGCGGTTACGAAACACGAAAACACGGCCACGACGAATCCAAGCCCCAATATCAATATCCATCGGCAAAGCATCCTGTACCTCCTTACCGGAGTCCTTATCGGCGATTCGGGGATAAACCGAGTATTTTCCTTGAACAATGAACGCGGGAGTGGTAGTTTGCCTGAATCGTTCGTCATCACATTCCCAAGGAGCAATCGTCATCATGATGCCTCATCGCTCTCGGGCCTATCAACAGGCCGGCGTTGACATCCAGGCAGGCAATCGGCTTGTCGATCGGATCAAAAAAGCCATTTCGACCACCCACACCAAGGGGGTCATTTCGGACATCGGCGGGTTCGGAGGCCTTTTCAAGCCGGACATGAACCAGTTCAACGAGCCCGTGCTGGTCGCGGCCACGGACGGTGTGGGCACCAAGCTGAAGCTGGCCTTTGCCTTTCAGCGCCACGACACCATAGGTATCGACCTGGTGGCCATGAATGTCAACGACATCCTCGTCCAGGGTGCCAAGCCGCTCTTCTTCCTGGACTATTTCGCCACGGGCAAGCTGGATCTGGACCAGGCCGAACAAGTCGTGACCGGCATCGCCGTCGGCTGCAAGGAGGCCGGATGCGCCCTGTTGGGCGGGGAAACCGCCGAGATGCCGGACTTGTATTCTCCTGGAGAGTATGATCTGGCCGGTTTTTGCGTCGGCATCGTCGAAGACACCAGGATCATCGACGGCTCACGTTCCAGCCCCGGAGACCAACTCATCGGGCTGGCCTCCTCGGGATTCCACGCCAACGGCTACTCCCTGGTGCGCAAAGTACTCGCCGAATCCAAGCTGCAAGGCCAGGACACCTTCCCCGGAACCCAGAATTCCGTGGCCGACGTCCTGCTCAGCCCCACCAAAATCTACGTCAAGCCGGTACTGAACCTGCTGCGCGACCTGCCCATCAAAGGCATGGTCCACATCACCGGCGGCGGCTTTTATGACAACATTCCCCGGATCATCCCCAACCAGTTGCTGGCCTCGATCCAGTTCGGCTCCTGGCCCGTGCCCCAGGAATTTCTATGGATCAAGCAGGCCGGTCGGCTTTCCTGGGAGGAAATGCACCAAATTTTCAACGTGGGCATCGGCTTCCTGCTCGTAGTGGACAGACAGCACGCCGAAGAGATCATTTCCCGGCTCAACGCCCAGAATCAGGAAGCCTTCCTGATCGGTGAACTCCTAGAGCGCAAGGGCAAGGACGAGGAACAGGTGCGGATCGTCTTCTGATTCACGCTAACACTGGCGGCATGTTGATACAGTCCGATTCCGCGGGCTGTTCAAAAGCCCGCCTCTCACTCCAGATACGGATTGAAGTAGCCGAAGCGAATCCACGGAGCCTGACGGCGCAGTTCCCGGATCATCGATTGCAAGCCCATTCCGGTCTCCCGCTCTTCGCTGGCGTTCCGGTACAGACCCAGATACAATTCCGGATCGAGGTTCATGTTCCTAAGCTGGATGAAATCCACCTGTTCGGCCTTGACCAGTTCGGTCAGGGCCACGACGTCTGCGGGTCTGTCGCTGATTCCCGGAAAAAACAGGTAATTCAGGGACACGAACAACCCACCTTGCTTGGCCTTGCGGATGCTTTCCCGCACGTCACCAAAAGCGTAGCCCTGGGGACGATGGTATCGCGCATACACCGCTTCCCGAGCGCTGTTCAGGCTGACCCGAATCGAGGACATCCCGGCCCGGGCCAAATCCGGAATCGTCTCCGGCAGGCCGGCGTTGGTGTTCACGTTCACGGTCCCTTGGCCGCCGGACGCCCGAAAATCATGCACCGCCCGAGCGATCAACTCCGCCTCGGTCAAGGGCTCGCCCTCGCACCCTTGGCCGAAGGAAAAGATGGCCCTGGGTTCACATTGCCCATGATGATCCATGATTTCCACGATTTCGCGGGACGAAGGACGAAACCGGATTCGATTCTGCGTGGAGGGAAAGCCGGAATCCGACGGCTGCAGGGACAGACAGCCCACGCAACGGGCGTTGCAGGAGCGCGACGTGGGCAATGGCGCTTCGTACCGGCCCAAGGCCAGATTCCGGGCCGCCGGGCAGGATGAGACAAGAGCACAGTCGGCCAGATGTCGAACAAGCCGATTATCGGGAAACGTCTTCAACCATTGCCTAGCCCCGGCCTGGATCCGCTTCGGGGAGATACCCTCGAATCGTTGTCGCGGGTCTTCATCCACCCGGGTCGCGCAGACCCAAAATCGCCCCCGGGCATACCCCACCGCGCCGTAGGCGAACAGCGGCAGGACCGGTGCGCCGGGATCCGTCTCATAGGCGCAAACCGCGCTCAATGTATATCCCGGACTGACGAAGGCCGCCACCGCGGTCCAATCCCCTGCCTCGATCCGCCCTCGGTCCGAGTCCCAGCCCAGGGCACGCCGACCAGGGAGCAAAAACAACTCGCATTCCTTTGGTAGCGGGATCAGTTCCTCGGGCTCCGGACGACGAAATTCCCAACCGTTCCGACACACCATGCCCAGCGAGGGATGATCGAAGATCCGTCCGTGTCGGTCCGCGAAAACCATGCGAGGGGCGACGTCGACGTGCTTGTTCATGTTCGAGACCCTCTCCATCGACTTTTTTCTCCGCCCCGACGGATAGGTCATCCTCCGTCCCTTGGCAATCCGTCATGAGACGTGTCGCGCCCCTCAATCCAAGACAAAACCGCCCTGAAAATCGTCCCGAAGAGGTTGACCTGCTCCGCTTCGTTGCTCAGAATGGCTTGCCGGAATCGTTACGCGACGCGTTTTCATCGCCCTTGCGCCCCGCATCTTAGCGACCACTGCAACCAATGCAACCATTTTGCCTTTCGGGAGGAATCATGACCGGAACACAACCCAAGGCGGCCATCTTCGATCTGGGCGGCGTTTTGACCAGCACCGACCATCTGCACGCCAAGGCTTGGGAACAGATCCTCAATCCGTTCCTGGAAAACGTCGCCGAAAAGGAAGGCAGCCCGTTCCGGCCCTTTGATCCGCAAGGCGACTACCGCAACCACCTGGAACGCCGCCCGGCCTTTGAAGGCGCGCTGAGTTTTTTCAAATCTCGGAACATCGAACCGCCTTATGGCCGGTCGGACGACTCGGTCGAGCTCCAGACCATCCACGGCTTGTGTCGTCGAAAAAACGACCTTTTCCTGGAACTGCTCAACACTCATGGCCCAAAAATTATCGATTCATCGGTTGAGTTGCTGCAATCCCTCAAAAAGGATGGCTTTCAAATCGGCATCACCTCCTCCAGCCTGAACTGCGACTGTATTCTGAAGCTTGCCGGCCTGGAAGGCCTGTACGACGTGCGCATGGATGACGAGATGCTCCGCGAACAAGGCCTCCGGGAAAAACCCCATCCGGACATGCTCCTGGCCGCGGCCAAGGCCATGGGCCGGTACCCCGGGGAATGCCTGGTGGTGGACGACGCCCTGGCCGGGGTCCAGGCCGGACGAGCCGGCAACTTCGGAATGATCATCGGCTTGGCGCGCAACGGCGAAGGAGAAATGCTGCGCCAGTTCGGCGCGGACATGGTTCTGGGCGACTTGTCGGAAACCTGCCCCGAGGACATCCTGGCCTGGTTCGAGCACGAACTGCCTGGGGACGGCTGGAAGCTCGGCTATGTCGGCCTGGATCGCGGTGACGAGAAACTTCGCGAAACCCTGACCACCGTGGGCAACGGGTATATCGGCACGAGAGGATGCTTCGAGGGCGAACGGGCCTCCTTCTACCACTACCCCGGAACCTACATGGCGGGCATCTTCAACCGCGTCCCGAGCATGGTTCACGGCAAGGAAATCTTCAACAACGATTTCGTGAACTGCCCGAACTGGCTGCCGGTGGAATTCAAGATCGGCAACGGCAAATTCCTGAGCCCGCTGCAAATGGAACTGCTCAGCTACAAACAGGAGCTGGACCTGCGCCGCGGCGTGCTGCAGCGGACCATGATCTGCCGGGACGTCCACGGCCTGATCACCCGGATCCGCTCCGAGCGTCTGGCCAGCATGGCCGAGCCCCATCTTTGCGCGCTACGCTACGAGCTGACGCCCATCAACTACTCCGCGCCCATCACCATGCGGGTCAGCCTGGACGGGAACGTGGAAAACGCCAACGTGCCCCGGTACTCCCAACTGACCTCCAAGCACCTGGAACTGATGCACTCCGGCCGGACAGCCGCCGGGGTCTGCCTGCGGGTCAAGACCAGCAGCTCCGGCTACCAGATCCACATGGAGGCCCACAACCGACTGCTGGAGGAAAACAAGCCCCTGTCCCCGGAACGCGAGGTTTTCAAGAGCGACGCGGAAATCGGGGAGGAACTGCGCTTCCATGCTTACGAGAACCGGACCTACGCTCTGGAAAAAATCGTCGCGGTGTACACCTCCCTGGACGGGGTCCAGGATCTGGGCAGCGCGGCTTCCAGCCTGGCCGGAAAACAGGCTTCCTTTGCCAAGATTCTCAGCGCTCACGAACGGGCCTGGGCCGCGTTGTGGGACAAGGCGGACATCCGCATCCAGGGCGACCGCTTCGTCCAGCGCACCACCCGTCTGCACATCTACCACCTCCTGACCACGGCCTCGCCGCACAACCGTCGGCTCTATACCGGGATGCCCGCCCGAGGACTGCACGGCGAGGCCTATCGCGGTCATATTTTCTGGGACGAGATATACATCCTGCCGTTTTTCGATCTCCATTTTCCGGAAATATCCCGTTCCCTGCTGCTCTACCGCTACCACCGCCTGGACGGAGCCCGGGAGTACGCCAGCCAGTACGGCTACAAGGGGGCCATGTACCCCTGGCAGACCGCGGACGGCGGCGACGAGGAGACCCAGGAAATTCACTACAATCCCGCCGGCAAGACCTGGGACCCGGATCTTAGCCGCAGACAGCGCCACGTTTCCATCGCCATCTTCGCCAATGTCTGGCGCTACGTAAACTGGTCCAAGGACGAGCGGTTCCTGCGGGACTACGGCGCGGAAATGCTTCTGGAAATCGCCCGGTTTTGGGCGGACATCGCCCGGTTCGACCCTGAGACGGACCGCTACCACATTGAGGGTGTAATGGGACCGGATGAGTTCCATGAAAAGCTGCCCGGCTCCGAAGAGCCCGGCATCAAGGACAACGCCTACACCAACGTCATGGTGGTCTGGCTCCTGGAACGAGCCCTGGAACTGGTGGAGCGCCTGCCCTCCGCGACCATGAAGAAGCTGCGCGACAGGATCGGCTTTGACCCCTCGGAGACGGAGAAGTGGCGGGACATGATCCACAAGCTGAACGTGCTGCTGTCACCTGAAGGCATCATCCATCAGTTTGACGGGTATATGGATCTGAAAGAGCTGGACTGGGATGCCTACCGCCGCCGCTACTATGACATTCATCGCATGGACCGCATCCTCAAGGCAGAGGGGGACAGCCCGGACAACTACAAACTGGCCAAGCAGGCCGACGTGCTGATGATGTACTACCTGCTGGACCCCGACGAAGTGGCTCACATTCTGCGCGAACTGGGGCACGAGATCGACGACCCCCTGGAACTGCTCCAGAAAAATTACGATTTCTACGAGCCGCGCACCAGCCACGGTTCCACCCTGAGCAAAGTGGTCCACGCCGTGGTTTCCTACTTCATCCACTCCGACGCCGGAACGTGGCGCTGGTTCGTGGAAGCCATGAAAAGCGACGTCTACGACACCCAGGGCGGGACCACCAAGGAGGGCATTCATACCGGAGTAATGGCCGCCACTCTGGACATCATCCTGCGTTGCTTCGCCGGGCTACAGCTGACGGGAGAACACCCCGTGATCCAGCCCCGGCTGCCTGAACACTGGCAAAAGCTGTCCTTCCGCTTCCAACTCCAGCGGACCTGGTACGACGTGGAACTGGAGCACGGCCGGGCCAGGCTGTCCATCACCGGCCGCGAGGGCGAAGAACGGACCATCGCTCTGGACGATAAGACCTTCCACCTGCTGCCGGGCCGATGCACCGAAGCCGATTTTCCGGACGATCCCATGCCCATGGATTGGAGGATCGAAGTATGAACAGGTTCATTCAGAACACAATTCAGGTGGGCGATCCCGACACCCGAATGGTCCACACCCCGGGAACACGAAAAGTCTTCGATTCACAATCGACCAACATTTTCCTGGTCGGGCTCCGGGCCAGCGGCAAGTCCACCCTGGGCAAACTCCTGGCTCAGCGCCTGGAAATGCGCTTCATGGACACCGACGCTCTGGTTGTGGACAAGTCCGGACGGAGCATCGCCGACATCGTGGCCTCGGACGGCTGGGACGCCTTCCGCGGCCTGGAGTCCGAGGTATTGCAGGAGATCTGCGCCCAACGCGGCCAAGTCGTGGCCACCGGAGGCGGCATCGTCCTGGCCCTGAAAAATCAAGAACTGATTCAACAATCCGGAACGACCTTTTATTTGATGACCGAAATCTCCACCCTGCTCGGACGATTGAACGCGGCACCAAACCCGGACCACCGCCCGCCTCTCTCCGGCCTGACTCCGGAGCAGGAACTGATCCAAAGCAATATCCAGCGCAGCCCGATCTACATGAACCTGGCCGACCATATTCTGCGCTCCGAGGACAGCCTCGAGAACACCTTGCGGGACGCCCTGGACAAGCTCAACGTCCGGTGAGACCTGTTCCGCGGAGAGACCGGATGTCGAGTTTGACAAAAACGTAAACATCGTCCGCCACGCTGCCGCGGAAGTTTACATTTTTGAAGAGTTTTTCTCGACCCGACATGAGAGAGCATCCTTCACGCTCCTTGTTTCCATGACTTTTTCCATCATGGCCTTTAACTTGAAGGTCACTCTCATCATTGTTCAAATTTAACATTCGGAGGATTCCCGCATGACCGACTCACCCGTATTCAACTGCAAAAACGCCGACGACGTAATGAAGGCGGTACGCGACTACAATGTCAGCTTCGTTCAATTCTGGTTCGTGGACGTCATCGGAACGCTGAAGAGCTTTCAGATCACCATTAGTGAATTGGAAAACGCTTTTGAAGAAGGCATGGGCTTCGACGGATCCTCCATTCTCGGCTTCGCCCGGATCCACGAAAGCGACATGGTCGCCATTCCGGACCCGACTACCTTTCAGATGGTGCCCTGGCGGCCCATGGACCGCCCGGTAGCCCGGATGTTCTGCGACATCAAGAACCCCGACGGAACACCCTACGTCGCGGACAGCCGATACGTTCTCAAGCGCATCCTAAGCAAGGCCGCGGAAAAGGGCTACACGTTCTATGTCGGCCCGGAACTGGAATTCTTCCTGTTCGACTCCGCCCACGAACCGATCATCATCGACCAGGGCGGATACTTCGACGCCCCACCTCTGGATCTGGGCAATGACGTCCGCCGGGACATCATCTTCGCCCTGAACCGCATGGGCATCACCGTGGAGTACAGCCATCACGAGGTGGCCCCCAGCCAGCATGAAATCGACCTGCGCTACGCCGAGGCCCTGCACATGGCCGACATCGCCGTGACCTACAAGGTCGTGTGCAAAGAGATCGCCCGCAAGCACGGCTGCTACTGCTCCTTCATGCCCAAACCCATCTTCGGCCAGAACGGCAGCGGGATGCACACCCACCAGTCCCTGTTCAAGAACGGCAAAAACATTTTCCACGATGCCAACGACAAGTTTTTTCTGAGCGCTGAGTGCAAGAGCTACATCGCCGGCCTGCTCAAGCACGCCCCGGAATTCTGCGCCGTGACCAACCAATGGGTGAATTCCTACAAGCGGCTGGTTCCCGGCTACGAAGCCCCGGTCTACCTGGCTTGGGCCCGTCGCAATCGCTCTTCCCTGGTCCGGGTGCCGCTGTACAAACCCGGCAAGGAAGTGGCCACCCGAGTAGAGCTGCGCTCCCCGGACCCGGCCTGCAACCCTTATCTGGCCTTCGCCGTGATGCTCGCCGCCGGGCTCAAGGGTATGGAAGAGAACTACAAGCTGCCCGACCCCGTGGAAGAAGACATCTTTGAAATGTCCGCCAAAGAACGCTCCCAGCACCACATCGACTCCCTGCCGGGCAGCCTCGGCGAGGCCGTGGCCGTCCTGGAGCAAAGCTCTCTACTCAAGGAAGCCCTGGGCGAACATATCTTTTCCAAGTTCATCGAGAACAAGAAGAAGGAGTGGGACGACTACCGTATTCAGGTGTCCCAGTACGAGATCGACAGGTACCTGCCTTTGCTGTAGCGGGTCGTCCCGCCGTATACCGCTGGCCAAACCGTTCCAGCGCAAAACGGGAACGCCCCGGTGCCTTATGAAGGTGCCGGGGCGTTCCTGTTTTGTCACGACCGGTCAAGAAACCGGAATCAATCAGCGCGAGAACTCCACCTGGGAAGTGACCGAGCCCAATCCGCGATGAACATTCAGCCCGACCAACCGCCAGCGGTACGAGGCCTCGGGATCCCATTCGCAAAGCAGAATCCGAATCACCCCGTTCTGCCGCTTGAACTCGCTGGATCCGTCGCCCAGGCGGACCCTTTCGGTCACCACAAAGGGGCAGTCGGGACAGTCCTCGGAGGTGTCCAGGCGCATCCACTCCAGATAGACGAAGCCGAGCTTGTTGGCAGCCCCATGCACCAGAGCCCTGGCATCCAGACACGCTCCCTGACGCTGGTGCTGGACTTGCCCCCAGGAAAAGCGATCCTCGTCCAATCGCGGCTCGGGCCAGCCTTTTTTGCCGCATCCCGCGCCGACAAGCAGCAGACTCACCGCCACGAAACAGATCATGTA
The DNA here is from genome assembly GCF_003046795.1 of Desulfonatronum sp. SC1. Taxonomy (NCBI): domain Bacteria; kingdom Pseudomonadati; phylum Thermodesulfobacteriota; class Desulfovibrionia; order Desulfovibrionales; family Desulfonatronaceae; genus Desulfonatronum; species Desulfonatronum sp. SC1. The sequence continues at coordinate 57,999 of NZ_PZKN01000020.1, forward strand.
CCATCGTCCGAACTTCAATATGTTCACCTTCATCCTCCCCGGCTTCAAAATGTCGACGAGCCTTGCGGCCAAAGCCACGCGCGACCGCGCTGAAAACAACCCCCAAGGTCAATGTCCGCATCATTAATCCATGTCCCACCTGGAAACAAGACTTTCTTTACTCAAATCCTGAAACGGATTAAGGGAATGCAGCTTTGTCATCATACTGCTTTCGCCAAGGAGTCCTTTTCCCCATGACGAACTCTTTCCCCACCCCTCGCCGACCCGTCGCGCGCCCCCGAACCGTGGTCCTCAGCTTGGCTCTGACCCTGCTCGGCCTCCTGCTTGCATGGCCGCACGCCGGAAACGCCCAGTCCATGTTCCAACAGGATTTGTCCACGAGCCCCGAACTTCCCTGGACCCTGGAGGCCGACCGAGTCGAGTCCCTGCAAGCTGAACAGATTTTTGAAGCTCACGGCAACGTACTGATCCGGCAGGGCCCGAACCTGATCCAGGCGGATACGGCGCGTTACTTTCGGGAGACCGGCTTCGCTCTTCTCAACGGCAACGTCCGGATTGAATGGGACGGAGACATTCTCGTAGGCGACCGGGCGGACTTCGATCTCCTGAACAACGTCGGCTGGGTGACCGACGGGGAGATGTTCATGGCCCAGGATCACGTCTACATCCGAGGCGATCTTCTGGAAAAGCGTTGTGAACGAACCTACGCCTTCAAGGGAGCGCACCTCACCACCTGCGACGGTCCCGTTCCGGCGTGGTCCATCAAAAGCAGCGAGGGCGAAGTCACCACCGGCGGCTACGCCCAGATGTGGCACCCCCGCTTTCAAGTCAAGAACACACCCGTTCTCTACTCCCCGTACATGATTTTCCCGGTCAAGACCGAACGCCAAAGCGGTTTCCTGATTCCCGAGCCGTCTTTTAGCTCCCGCTTGGGAGCCGGCCTCAGCCTACCCTACTACTGGGCCATCGATGAGGAACAGGATGCTACGTTTTACGCCAACATGATGAGCAAACGCGGCGTGATGACCGGCATGGAATACCGACACTTCACCAATCTGGATTCCAAGGGCGTCTGGCAGGCCGACTGGCTGCACGACTCCAAAACAGCCCCCACCGAGGCAGACGAGGACCCCCAGTTCCGCGGCGATGGTCTGACCCGGGACAACAAGCACCGTTACTGGATTCGTGGAAAATACGACGGCTACCTCGGCGATCCGCTGTGGCGGACCAAGCTGGACCTGGACATGGTCTCGGATCAGAACTACCTGCGCGAGTTCAAGCACGGACATTCCGGATACACCCGGGTCCATGACACCATGCTCCGCGACTTCGGCCGCGGAATGAACAACATCGACTCCCTGTACCGGAGCAACGCCGTGGAACTCAGCCGCAACTGGAGCCAGGTCGGGTTCCGCGGGGCAATGTACTACACCCAGGCCCTCCAGTACTGGACGGATAACAACCCCAGCAATGAAAACCCCACCCTGCAACGCCTCCCGGAGCTGAACCTGGATCTCTACAAAACCAGTATCGGGGAGACTCCGTTTGAACTGGAGACCAAAACCCAGGCTGTCTATTTCTGGCGGGAAATGGGCACTACCGGCGCCAGAGCCGAAATTTTCCCCCGTCTCAGTCTACCCTGGAACACCGGCTTCGGCACCCTGACCCCCAGCACCGGTTGGCGGCAAACCCTGTACGCCATCGACAAGCACCAGCAAGTCCGGGGAATTCCGGACACCGTGGACGAATCCAAAGACTTTAACGAACGCGGGATTCCGGATTTTCGCGTGGACGCCTTCACATCCCTGTTCAATATTTATGATTTCAATAAGCAGGACTTGGTCACGCCGACCCTGGACAATGTCGGCAATACGCACTGGACCAGGATGAAGCACACGATCCAACCCGAGTTGACCTACCTGTACGTTCCCCATGTGGACCAGGACAATAACCCGCTGTTCACCCGTGACGACCGGATCAACAAGTATAACCGCCTCTCCTACAGCCTGCACAACATCTTCAATCGGCGCATGGATCAGGTCGAAAGACGCCCGAGGACCGAGGAAACTTCTCTTACCGAGGACACGCTCCGGGTCAGGACCACCTATCGCAACTTCCTGCGGGTTCGTTTCGACCAGGCGTACGACTTCGAAGAAGCCAGCCGCGACGACAACCTGGACGACTACGAACGGCGCCCCTTTTCCGACATCCGGACGGACGTGGTCCTTTCTCCCGGGCAATACATCGATTTGATCAGTCGATCCTGGTATTCGCCCTACACGAATACCATCACCGAGCATGAGCACATGCTGCACGGGACGTATCCCGGCCTTGGGTCGGCGTATTTCGGATTTGACTTCCGCTCTGAAGTCACCGACGACATCTGGCGCCCAAACCAGCAAAAACGCGAGATTCTCCGCATCGGAGGCTTGATCCATCTTCCTCGGGGGTGGTCCGCGCGAGCCGATTGGAAGCGAGACCTCGTAGATAAGGAAGATATCGAAAAAATCTTCGGCATCGGCTTCACGCACCAATGTTATTACCTGGGATTTCTCTTCACCCAAACCCCGGATGAAGATCGCTACGAGCTGCAGATATCCCTTAAAGGCTTGGAGGACATGCTGGGCTTGGGCCTGAATTAGTCCTCGCAAACACCGACGCACCATCATTCAACCACAAGAACGCATCCGACAACGCAAAGGACGGCAAGCATGCAACGGTTTTTCCCATATCTGACATTCGGCCTCTTCCTCCTGCTGCTGGGTTGCGGCTATCACTTCAGCGCCAGCGCCCCGATCACGCTTCCCCGCGGGATCGTGAGCATCCATATCCAAGAAGTGGACAATCCAACCCTGGAAGCCTGGATCGATCCATACCTCCGCTCGCGATTCCGCGACGAATTCACGCGCCGCGCCCAGGTGGACTGGGTCGACGCCGAACATGCTGAAGCGCATGTCGTCCTGCGCATCATCTCCTACTCCACGGACACGGAACTCTCCGGAGCCCAGGATCAGACTCTCCGTGAACGCGCCACCATTATTCTGGAGACCGAATTTCGCAACGCGGTCGACGGCTCACGGATTTGGTCCTCCGGCCATATTTCCGAATATGAAACCTTTGAAGTCGGCACCAATGAAATCGCCGCCGGTGAACGGGCCATTGAAAACGCCATCCGCCGCACGGCAGACCTTCTGGGAGCGGATTATTGAAAAATCTTCTCGTCATTCATGAATAAAAAAGGCGGCTCCTTAAGGAGCCGCCTTTTTTATTCATGAATGACGACCAGCCAGATACATGCGGACTACGGCGTGGGCGGGGCCATGAAAATGGCCTGGACGCGTTGGCGCTCACCGCCTTCCACCACCCCGCGATTGTCCTCCAGATGATAGGTGATCACTTCCCCGCTGATGGAGCTTTCGCCGTCCTTCAGCACGGGGTTGCCTTCCATGACCACGACGCCGCGTTTAGTCCAATACGTGGCCTTTTCGCTGGTGCCTACCTGCTTGTCGCGCTCGATGCGCACGGAGCCTTCGGCCAGCAGCTTCTCGATGTCCTGGGAGCCGTCCGGGCCCATGGACATTTTCCCCTGCTCTCCGGAAGATTCCATGAACACCGTCAGCTTGTCGCTCCAAATTTGGAAGTCTTCGCGGTCCACATGAACATTACCCCGGAAAATGACGGTATTGTTCTCCTGAACATAATCCATCTGGTCGGAAAGTATCTTCACCGGAACTTGCCCCTGACCTTGGGCCTGAGCTTGGCCGAGCATGGTGAAACACGCCAAGGCCAGACCGACCGCCATGATTTTCACTGATCGTACCATCTCACTGTTCTCCTGCATTGAGGTTGAATTAACTGAGAAAAAAAACCTTTATCGACAGTCCGTTCACAAACCCCAAGTGCAAGAAGCAAGAGAAGTTCAAGGTCGAAGCGTATTTATTGATACGTAAGAGTTTGAACTTTTTGCAGCGACGCAGCAGTTGGGGTTTTGAACGGACTGTTAACGGGAACTGCTCACGCCTCGTCTGGAATCAACGAAGGCGCCGTGAACTAATAAGGTTACTCTGGAATCGTCGATGATGTAAAGCGCCAAGAAATGGCTCCGTAGCCGCCCTCTCTTCGATGACCTTTTAAAAACCGAAAATCAGCCCTCACCCGAAAGATCGCGCAGGATCATCGCGGCGGTGCGTTGGGCGGGGGCTTCCCGTGGCTCTTCGAAGGAGCCGGGAGAAGAGGTCAGGAGTGCGGGCAACCGGGCCAACTCATGGCGGATACGATCCATCCGTATTGGGTGAGCGAGCCATTCTCGAGCCTGGGCCGCGATGAGTTCGGGTCGGGCTTGGTTCTGGATGAACTCTGGAAGCACTGCTCGACGGAGCACGAGATTGGCCAAGCTGATGGCCGGCACTCTGACCAGCCGTACGCCGACCAGGAAGCTGAGCCGGGAGAAGCGATAAGCCACGATGGTCGGCACCTGGAGCAGGGCGCATTCCAGGGTCGCGGTTCCGGAGGTGGCCAGAATCAGGGCGCAGGAACGCATGGCCGCGTACCGATCCTTGGCTTCGATGAAGCGTAGGGGAAGCTGATCCGGGCAGTACTCGCGAAGCAGTTCCTCGCCGACGCTGGGCGCCTTGACCACGTAAAACTCGAGCTCCGAGTTCTCCGTGAGCAGTACCTGAGCCGCCTGGGCGAAAACCGGCATCATCCGCTGGATTTCCGACTTGCGGCTGCCCGGCAGGATGCCGATCCGGTTCGGCTTTGGGGCGACGGACGGAATTTCCGGGCGCGACAATTCACCGACCAGGGGATGGCCGACGAATTCCGCGTCCATCCCCCGCGTACGATAAAACTCCGGCTCAAAGGGCAGGATGCAGAACATCCTCCGGACGTGGCGCTTCAGGAACGCGACCCGGCCTTGACGCCAAGCCCAGACCTGAGGGCTGATGTAGTAGAAGACCGGTATCCCCAAGGAGGAAGCCATCCGGGCCACCCGGAAGTGAAAGTCCGGCGAATCCACCAGGACCACGGCGTCGGGTCGCCACGCGGCCAGCTCTTTGCGGATGGTCCGCCACATCCCGAACACCCGGGGCAGATAGGCGAACACTTCGGAGACGCCCATCACCGAAAGCCCCTCCATGCGCAGCCGCAGCTCGACCCGTTGTTCCTCCATGGCCGAACCGCCCATGCCGGAAAGTTGGATTCCGGGATGCAATTCGTGCAACGCGCCGGCCAGAAGCGCGGCGTGCAGATCGCCGGACGGTTCGCAGGCGCTGAGCCAAACCCGGGGCGCGACCATGTTCAGAATCCGATGGGCTGAAACGAGACAGGCGCGGTGGCGTTTTCCGTGATGCTTTTGCGGATCACCTCGGCCAGTTCCATGGACGCCACCGCCGCCTCCACCGTGGGCACGGCGGGCGGGACCGAGCAGTCCCGACCCCGGCAGTATCCGGCGAAAGCCAGCAACTGCCCCAGCAAGGCTTCCTCATGAGGCACGAACACGGCCTCGCGCACCGAGGCCAGGGATAAGTCCGCGTACCGCTGGGCCACGGTCTTGCGGTGCAGGACCAGCTCCTTCTGCAGCAGGTCCGCCTCCACGTACATTTCCGGACAGGTCACGGCGATCTGACGGATCCGTTTTTCGGTGATCTTACTGGCCATGACCCGGGAAATGGTCCCGTTGCTGTGGACCAGCACGGCATGGGCCAGGGCGGTCAACCCGTCCTGGGCGTGACCAAAGGCCTGAATTCGCTCCACCGGGCCGCGCAAGTGCAGGGCCAGATCCAGATCGTGAACCATCAAGTCCAACACCACGTCCACGTCCAGGTTGCGGTCCGGAACCTTGTCCGTGCGAGTCAGGTCCATGTTGACCACGTCCGTGGAGCGGCCGACGATCTTGACCAACTCCGTAACCACTGGGTTGAAGCGCTCGATGAAACCCACCTGGATGCGCAGGCCCTTGTCCCGAGCCAATCTGGCCGCGGCCCGGGTGGTCTCCAGGCTGTCCGTGAGCGGCTTTTCCACGAACATGTTGGTCACGAACCGACTGGCCAACTCGATGTACTCCAGGTGGGTGGAGGTCGGCGTGGCCAGGACCACGGCGTCCACCAAGGCCAAATCTTTTCCCAGGTCATCGGACGGTCGCGTGCCGTATTCCTCGGCCAGCTTGGCCTCTTTATCCCGGTTGCGGTCGTGAATAAAGACCACCTGCACCGGTTTCATGTAGGACAGCACCCGTAAATGGTTGCAGCCCATCTTGCCGACCCCGATCAGGCCGACCTTGAGTGGTTGGGAATCGTTCATGATGCTCTCATTTTCGTTATGTGCCCGAGGTGTTCACTTACCTCGGAGCGATATCGCACAGAACCCGGGCGATCCGCTTCTGGGTTCGGCTGGACAGATAGGGATGCATGGGCAGACTGAAAATACGACGCGACGTGGCCTCGCAGACCGGCAGGTCCCCCGTCGCGTAGCCCAACGGCTGAAAAACGCGTTGCAAATGCAGGGGAATGGGGTAGTAGATCACGCTGGGAATCCCGGCATCCGCCAGGGCTTGCCGACAAGCGTCCCGGTGGGCCTCGTCCCGGGCCAGCAGGGAATACTGGGCCCAGCCCGAGCCGAATCCCTCGGGAATGTACGGGGGAGTCAGGGCGCAGGTTTCCAGAAGCCGGGAATAGTTGGCGGCCAGGGCTTCGCGCCGCTCCAACTCCAGGGAAAAGACGTCCATCTTGGCCAGCAATACGGCGGCTTGGAGGCTGTCCAATCGGGCGTTGGTGCCTAGCCGGGCATGTTCGTAGCGCGACGTGCCCTGACCGTGGACCCGGATGGACCGCATCCGTTCGGCCAGTTCCGCGTCGTCCGTGAAGCAGGCACCGCCTTCACCGTACCCACCCAGAGGCTTGGCAGGGAAAAACGAGGTGCAGCCGATGTCGCCCAAGGCGCAGGCTCGTCGGCCACGCTCCATCCCGCCGAAGGACTGGGCCGCGTCCTCAATGACCCGCAAGCCGTGCTTGGCCGCGACCTCGCGAATACGGGCGTGGTCCGCGGGCAGACCGAACAGGTCCACGGTGATCACGGCCCGGGGCGTCAGCCCTTGGGCTGCATCGGGCAACGGGTGATCGCCCTTTCCGGAAACCAGGGCGGTCACGGCCGCGTCCAGCTTCTCCGGGTCCAGGTTGAAGGTCCGGGGATCGATGTCCACAAAAACCGGCGTGGCCCCCCGCAGGCTGATCACCTCGGCCGTGGCGATAAAGCTGAACGGCGTGGTGAAGACCGCGTCTCCGGGTCCGATGTCGTAGGCCATCAAGGACAGGGACAGGGCTTCGGTGCCGGAGGAGCAGGAGACCACGTGCCGCGTCCCGGTGTAGTCGGCCAGGCGCTGTTCCAGTTCCTCCACTTCCGGCCCGAGAATGTACTTGCAACTCTTCACGACCTGGAAGATGTTCGCCTCCAGAACCGGGTAGATGCTCATCTGCTGGGCCTTCAAATCCACGAAAGGCACGGGAGCCGCACCGTTTCCGGAAGATTCGGATTCCAGATCCTCGGCGACTAGGCGCACACAGGCTTCCGGGGTGAGCCGTCGGATCGGCGATTCTTCGGCCAGACGCGAGACAAGCATAAAGCTTCCAAGATATTCTTCAGCGGCGAGAAGGGTCAGGTCCAATAACGGGTCCCTGGTTTCCTGGTGTAAAACCTGCACCAACTGCACGCCCGGAGCGGGCAGCAGGCGGACGGTCTCCAGCAGGGCGGCCATCCCACCCGCCAACTCCGAAACGGACCCCTTCCCTTGCGTCGGAAAGACACCTTCAAGGGCGAGCTCTCGCCGCCTTCGGGTCAAGCGGTCGGACACCGTGTGCGGATGAACCCACAGCCCGAGTGTCTCGTCCCTGGCCATGGCGAGCAGGGAAGCCATGGCCGTTCGCTCCCGGTCATCGCCCGGGACGGAGTCCGACGCCGCGATCTCCAGCGCCAAGGCCAGAGCATCGCCGTCAAAAACAAACTGAAGCATGGTGATTGTACCTCTAAAATGGAATAGGGCGGGCAAAAGAGGCGAAATTTAGGTTGTTGCCCCACGGATGTCAAAAGGTTCCTTCACATGCCGCGTATCTCCCTCCCTCTCCACTTGCTGTTGACCATCCGCCTCGGCTTCTTTACATTTTTTATCGTGTTGCGGAGAAAATTATGAGAAAGAACCTGTGAAAGAAACAATTGCGCGGCCCCAAGCCCACTTCAACGGGGCATCGTTCATCATCAACCAAGGATATCCCATGCTGCTCGAAGTCAAATGCTACGCCACCCTGGCCAAGTTTCAGCCCAAAGAGAACGAGTTTCATCTCGGACCAAAGCCCATGCTCCGGGACCTGATCGTCTTTCTGGGCATCCCCGAGGGAGAGATCAAGATTTCCTTCGCCAACGGCGTGATCGTCGGGCCGGAATACGAACTGCAGGAGGGCGACCGGGTCGGTCTCTTTCCGGCGGTTGGAGGTGGCTGAGGCCATGCCCGCATCTCTTGACCAGCGCTATATCCGAAACTTCTCCACGCTTTCCGAGGCGGATCAACAGCGGTTGCACGCTACGCGGATCTGCCAGTTGGGTCTCGGCGGTCTGGGAGGAACTCTTTTGGAAATGCTGGCCCGGATGGGATTCAGCCGCAAGGGCCGGGGATGGATTCGGGCCGCGGACGGCGACGTATTCGAGGCCAGCAACCTCAACCGCCAGTTGTTCTGTCTGGAGTCGACCATCGGTTGGCCCAAGGCCGAGGCGGCGCTGGAGCGAATCCAGGCCGTGAACTCGGAAGTGGACCTCTCCACCCGGCAAGCCGTCGTCGCCCCCAAGGACATGCCCGGGTTCATCCAGGGCGCGGACATCGTTCTGGACGCCCTGGGGGACCTGCCCACCAAGCTGGCCCTGCGCAAGGCCGCGGCCGAGGCCGGCCTGCCCGTGATCAGCGCGGCGGTGGCCGGCTGGACCGGCTTCATCACCACCCAGCTTCCGGGAGATCCGGACCCGGGCATTTTCCAGGGCGTGCTGGGCCAAAGCGACCGAACCGAAGGCGCGGAAGTTCCCCTGGGCACCCTGGCCCCCTGCGTCTGGCTGATCGCCTCCCTGCAATGCCGGGAAGCCGTGGCACTGGCCTGTGGTCATCCGCCCCTCTTTCACGGCTGCCTGCATATCGTCGATCTGACCGACGTCTCGTGGGAGCGTATCACATTTCCTTGAACAATCAGACCAACTCCAGGAGTCGCCATGCATCCATCCAACGGACGTTGTCGCGTGATCATCGAGCAGGTCCGTCCGGAGATTGAAGACGGTCTCTTCGCCGCCAAACGGGTTGTCGGCGAAGAATTCGTGGTCCGGGCCGACATCTTCACCGACGGCCATGACCAGCTCCAGGCCCGCCTTCTATTCCGATCCCGCGGCTCGGATCAGGCGGATCAGTGGACCATCTCCTCCATGCGGCCCCTGCCCAACGACCTTTGGGAGGCACGGGTCGTCCCGGAGCGCACGGGAGAATACGAATATACCCTGGAAGCCTGGGTCGACCACTACGGCACCCTGCTCCACGGCATGCAAAGGAAACTGGACGCGGATCAGGACATTTCCGTGGACCTGCTCTCCGCCACGGCCCTATTACGGACCATCGCCGCTCGGGCCAAGGAAGCCGGACGCCCGGACCTGGAAGACCTTCTCCGCAAGGCAGCGGAAGCGCTGAACTCAGCCCCGACCCACCCGCAAGCCGCCCTGACCCAACTGGAGCACCCCGTCCTGCTCCAAGCCGTCCACGCCCTTCCGGACCAGAACCTGATCACCCGCTATCCTCGTGTTCTCAATCTGCACGTGGAACGGGAGCGAGCCCTGTACAGCACCTGGTACGAACTCTTCCCCCGCTCCTGCTCTCCGCAGCCGGGACGTCACGGAACCCTGCGCGACGTGATCCGGCTGCTGCCCGAGATTTCCCGGATGGGCTTCGACGTGCTCTATTTTCCGCCGATCCATCCCATCGGCCGGGCCAACCGCAAGGGCAAGAACAACGCGGTGGCGGCCAAGCCCGGCGAACCCGGCTCCCCCTGGGCCATCGGCGCCGAGGAGGGCGGGCACACGGCCCTGCACCCGGAACTGGGCTCCTGGGACGACTTCGCGGAACTCACGGCCCAGGCCCGGACCCACGGTCTGGAAATCGCCCTGGACCTGGCCTTTCAGTGCGCCCCGGACCATCCGTATGTCCGGGAGCATCCGGACTGGTTCCTGTGGCGGCCCGACGGCACGGTGCGGTACGCGGAGAACCCTCCCAAGAAGTACCAGGACGTGCTGCCCTTTCACTTCGAAACAACGGACTGGGAGGCCCTGTGGCGGCAACTGGCGGACGTGGTCCGGTTCTGGATCGCCAAGGGCGTCCTGATCTTCAGGGTGGACAACCCGCACACCAAGCCCTTCGCCTTCTGGCACTGGCTGATCACGACCATCCGCGCCGATCATCCCGACGTGATCTTCCTGGCCGAGGCTTTCACCCGGCCCACGATCATGGCCAGACTGGGCAAGCTGGGCTTTTCCCAGTCCTACACCTACTTCACCTGGCGCAACACCAAGGCCGAACTGACCGAATACATGACCGAACTGACTCGCACCGAGCTACGGGACTGTTTCCGCCCCAACTTCTGGCCCAACACCCCGGACATTCTTCCGGAATACCTCCAGTACGGCGGACGACCGGCCTTCATGATCCGCCTGATCCTGGCCGCGACCCTTTCCAGCAGCTACGGGATCTACGGCCCGGCCTTCGAGCTGTGCGTGGCCGAGGCCCTGCCCGGCAGGGAGGAGTACCTTGATTCGGAAAAATTCGAGTGCCGCCGCTGGAACTGGGACCAGCCCGGCAACCTCAAGGAACTGATCGCCCGGGTCAACCGGATCCGCCGCGACCACCCGGCCCTGCACCGCACGGACAATCTGCGCTTCGTCCCGGTGAACAACGAAAACATCATCTGCTACCTCAAATCCACGGACGACGGAGCGGACACCCTGCTCGTCGCGGTGGTCCTGGACCCGTTCCAACCCCAGACCGGCCAATTGGACCTCCCCCTGGAAGAGCTGGGCCTGACCGAAGGCCGTCCCTTCCTGCTCCAGGACGAACTCAGCGGCGAACGCTTCATCTGGCATAACCGGCGCCCCACCCTGGAACTCAACCCGCACACCCTCCCGGCCCGCATCCTGACCCTGAAACGCACCATGAAGCGCGAACACGACTTCGACTACTTCCTTTGATCCTCTCCTGCCTCACCTCCATGAAACAGCCGGGGCGCTTCGATGGATCATCGAAGCGCCCCGGCTTTTTGCATGCCTCTGTCCAACGGCTCGGCACATTCGCATTTCAAGCGTGAATGGGTCCGGGATGTCGCGATTTTTTGGGCATCGCCTGTTTGACTGAGCCAGGGATCGTTCATCGAACCATTGCCGAACGCCTGAAGCTCGAAACCTTGTTTATTCAGGCAATGGTTCGATGCTACGAGACCGGCGAAGGAGTTGCGAGGCCCAAAAAATCGCGACATCCCGGACCGCTGGTACGCAGGGGCACGGCGCGCCGCGCCCCTGCGCATTGCGGTCGAAAATTACGCGTCCCCCAAACTGACCACCTCCATGATCTCCTGATAATCGTCGAACCAGTAGGCTTCGGGGTTCTTTTTGCAGATGACCACTTCCGCGCTCTGCTCCGGAGTCGCGGCCCGGTGGTACCGAAAGACCATGTGGTCCGTGGTGGAGGCCAGGACTTCGATCTTGCCCGTGGCGTGGGACATGGTCAGCCTGGCCCGCTTGGCCAGTCCCGAGCACATGCTTTTGGCCCCCAGGAAGATGTTGTGCGCCTGTTCCACGGGCACGGCAAAGGGCAGGTTGCCCACCGTGGGCCGACACAGGAACACGTAGTAGGGCGGCACGCCGATGAAGGACAGCTTGTTGAACAGCTCGCCCAACACCTCGGGCGTGTCGTTCACCCCGCGCAGCATGGGGGTCTGGTTGCAGAGCACGGCTCCGGCCTTCAGCAGCATGTCGCAGGCGGCGATGCTTTGCTCGGTGATCTCCCGGGGATGATTGAAATGGAGCATGAAGTACATCCGCCGATCCGGCAGGCTGTACCGCTCCACGAGCCGGATCAGTTCCGGATCGTGGAGCACCCGATACGGATTGTAGGCCATCAGCTTGGTACCCACGCGGATGATCCGGACGTGGTCGATCCCGCGCAGTCCGGAGACGATCCGTTCCAGCCGCGCCGTGGGCAGCATCAGGCCGTCCCCGCCGGTAATCAGGACGTTGTTGATTTCCGGACGGCCGCGCACGTAGTCCAGGGCCGCGTCCACGTCCGTCAGGAATTCGCGCTGCTCCGGATGGATGAACAGCCGTTTGCGAAAACAGAACCGGCAGTATCCGCCGCAGGCGTCGCTGGCCAGAAACACCGCCGTGCTCTCGTACTTGTGCTGCACGCCCTGCATCACGGAGTACTTGCCCTCGTTGGACGGGTCCAGGTGCCCCCACTCCTCCATTTCCTCGACGCAGGGCACGATGACCTTGCGGATCGGGTCATCCGGGTCGGACCAGTCGATGAGGGAAAGATAATATTCGTTGGACAGGAAATCGAACCTGTCCATGACCGGACGCAGGCGTTCCCGTTCTTCCGGGGACAGTCCGGACAACTCGGCGATGTCGGTGACGTTCTTGGGCTGGGTCATATGCAGGCCTCCTGGGCTGGAAGGTGAAAATAAGCCTCCTGCTCGGTGCAGTCTGCGGCAACTATTCCTTGTTTAACCGATTCAAACGGAATGTCAAAACACTCGAAGCACGGCGAAGGACGGCACATTCGTATCATTTTTTTTAACAAGTAGCATATTCAGCGCCCTTGACACAAACATTTCAGAATTGGTAGGCACCTCTTTCATTGAGGTTTTGTTTCACGATCCCAAAAGGACCCCGCGTATGCACATCCCCGACGGAATCCTGCCCCTGCCCGTCACCCTCGGCGGTTACGCCGCGTCCATGACCATCTGCTGGCTGTGCATCCGGGCCATCAACAAACGCGAGGATCCCCGGGCCGACATTCCCAAGGCCGCCCTGCTCACGGCCGCGTTTTTCGTGGCCTCCCTGATCCATATCCCCATCCCCCCGGCCAGCGTCCATCTGGTGCTCAACGGGCTGCTGGGCGCGCTGCTGGGGGTGTTCGCCTTTCCGGCCATCCTGATCGGATTGTTTCTCCAGGCCGTGATGTTCGGGCACGGCGGGTTGACCACCCTGGGGGTCAACGGTGTGATCCTCGGCCTGCCGGCCCTGGCCGCGGCGGGCGTGTTTCATTGCCGCTCGCGCGGCGTCGCCGACCCGCCGTCTCCCAGACGGACCACCGTGTTCGGCTTTTTGGCGGGCTTTACGGGCATCGCGTTCTCCGTGCTGCTGTTCGCCCTGATCCTGCTCACCAGCCTCCCGGCCCATCTCAGCGCCGCGGCCGAACGCTCGGCCATTCTGGCCCTGGGCTTGGCCCACGTTCCCCTGGCCGTCCTGGAAGGCCTGCTCACCGGCCTCCTGGCCGGGTTTCTGCTGCGGGTCCACCCGGTGATTCTGGACGGCGTATGATCGCTCCCTCCATCTCCGTCTCGCCGGATTCCCCCTTCGTGCATCGCTGGGATCCCCGACTGAAGCTGATCGGCCTGCTCCTGCTGGCCTTCACCTTTTCCTTCGTCTCCAATCTCCGCGTCCTGCCGGTGATGATCGCCCTGACCCTGACCGTGGTCGCCATGTCCCGCTATCCCCTCGACCTCTTGCTCCGGCGGCTGCGCTACCCTTCGCTGGTCATTCTGGGCCTGATCATCGTGCTCCCACTCATCAGCGGATTCACCCCCCTCGTGGAATGGGGCGGCCTGACCGTCACCAGGGAAGGGCTCCAGGCCGCGTTGCTCGTGGCCACCCGCTTTTTCTGCATCGTCACCCTGGCGGCGGTCTTGCTGGGCACCACGCCCCTGCTGCGGACCGTCAAGGCCATGCAGGCCCTGGGATTGCCCTACGTCATGGCCGATATGGCCTTGCTGGTGGTCCGCTATCTGGAGGTGCTCTCCGCGGATCTGCGTCGGATGCGGATTGCCATGCGTCTGCGCGGCCATGTGGAGCAAAGACGGCCCTGGCGCAACCTGCGCACCTTGGCCTGGTTGACGGGCAGCCTGATCCTGCGCGGATATGAACGTTCCCAGGGCGTGTACAACGCCATGCGCCTGCGGGGGTACGGCCATGCTCCGGTCCGCCCGGGCGAATTCACGGCGACCCGGGTCGACCTCCTGGCCCTGGCCGCAGTCTGCGCCGCGGCCGGACTCCTGATCTGGCTTGAACTGACCCTCTAGTTTTCATCCGGAAACGGCCCTTTTTCCTTTTGGCTGCGTCAGTCGTACAATTATTTCGTCAACGTATTGATATACGCCTCCTTATAATTGCTTGACTTCCTTGCCAAAAGAAAAAATTGCTCGTTTCCGAAATGAAAACCGGCAGTTTCAGCATCCGGAAACAAATGAATTTCCGGATGGAAACCCTCTAATTCCGCTTCCCGTGTCCCAAACCACGCCCTTCGCCATCGCCCTGAACGACCTGTGCTTCTCCTATCCGGACAAGCCGCATGTGCTCGACCATCTCGATCTGCGCATCGCCCCCGGCGAACGCGTCGGCCTGATCGGTCCCAACGGCGCGGGCAAAACCACCCTGTTCCTGCTCATCAGCGGCATCCTCAAGCCCACCTCCGGCGAAATCCAGGTCCACGGCAAAAAGGTGGTCAGCGGCGGCTTCAACCCCGAGGTGACCCTGGTCTTCCAGAAATCCGACGATCAGCTTTTCTGTCCTTCCGTCTGGGAGGACGTGGCCTTCGGGCCGCGCAACATGGGTTTGTCCGAAGAACAGGTGACCGAGCGGGTCCAAACCGCCCTGTTCACCGTAGGCGCCCAGGACCTGGCCCAACGTCCGGTCCACCACCTATCCGAAGGCGAAAAGCGGATCGTGGCCATAGCCGGCGCCCTGGCCATGCATCCCAGGGTGATCATCTACGACGAACCCAGCGCCGGCCTGGACATCCGGGCCCGTCGCCGTCTGATCGGTCTGCTCAAGCAATCCGACCAGACCCTGCTCATAGCCTCCCACGACCTGGAACTGACCCTGGAAGTCTGCACCCGGGTCGTGCTCCTGGACCAGGGCCGGATCGTGGCCCACGGACCGGCCATAACCATCATGGCCGACGAAGACCTGATGACCGCCCACGGCCAGGAAAAACCCCACTCCCTGATCCCCCACGCCCTGCCCCACGACCACTGACCCGCGCCGGACCAAGGATCGCGGCGCGCCAAACCATCAACCCGCCTTTCACCGGAGGGATAAATGAACCGCGCCCAACGCATCTACGCCCTGCATCGGCTCTTTCACACCCACAACCTCCCCGTTTCCCGAGCCCGCATCCAGGATGAACTGGAGTGCTCCCAGGCCACGGTCAAACGGATCATCGCCGAGATGCGCGACCTGCTGGGAGCGCCCATCGTCTTTGACCGCGACGCCGGCGGATACGCTTACGACAATCGGGCCGGAACCTTCGAACTGCCCGGATTCTGGTTCAACGAATCCGAACTCTACGCCGTGCTCGCGGCCATCCAATTCCTGGAGTCCACCCAACCCGGCCTGCTCCAGCGGCCGTTGCAAGATCTCCTGAAGCGCCTGCGCCTGGCCGTGCAGGACATGGGGCTCAACGTGGACGACCTGATCCGCCGCGTCCTGCTCCACCCCATGCGCCCCCGTCCGGTCCATCCGCCGGTCTTCGAGGCCCTGGCCGCCGGTCTGCTGGGCTCCCGCAAGATCCGGCTGCTCTATCACGGACCGGACAAACAAGCCCCAAGCCCGAGAACCATCCACCCCTTCCGCCTGCTCCGCTACCGGGACGCCTGGTACCTGCTCGCCCACTGCGACCAGGCCGACGCCCGCCGCACCTTTGCCCTGGACCGAATCGTCGAAGCCCAAGTGCTGCCCGAACAGGCGAACATGCCCGACAACACGGCCCTGGACGCCCTGATGCACGACTCCTTCGGCATTTTCCTGCGCAAGCCCGAACATGCCGCGGTCCTGCGCTTCACCGGCCAGGCGGCCCGCTGGGTGGCAAGCGAGGTCTGGCACCCGGACCAGGTCGGCGCATGGCGCGACAAGGCCTATGAACTGCGCGTACCCTACGGGGACCAGCGCGAACTGATCATGGAAATCCTCAAGTACGGCCCGGACGTGGAAGTCCTGGCCCCGGAGGAACTGCGCCTTGCCGTGCGGGAACGGATCATGGCCGCGGCGAAACAATATTTTTGACTGGGTCAGGTTTTGAGCCTGGGCCGTGATAGATATGGATCACGTCCATGATCCGAGCGTCCGGCAATCACCACAGGCCGCCGAGACGATTTGATTTTTCCGGACCAATCAGGGAACAAGGCCATGTCGCTCCCAAACGAACGGGGGCGGACGGAAGGGCGTCACTCTCTTCGGAACGGTCGCTCCGGATCGCAACTTCAGATGACCTCAGGGAGGAAAAACATGACGGACCTTGTTCCCCTGGAATCCATCACCGGCAGGATTCTTTTGCTGCGTGGCGCGAAGGTTATGCTGGACCGGGACTTGGCGGAATTGTACGGGGTGGAGACGAAAGTTCTCAAGAGACAGGTACGCAGAAATCTTGAACGATTCCCGGAAGATTTCATGTTCGAATTGTCAACCGATGAGCTGGAAAATTGGAGGTGCCAATTTGGCACCTCCAATTCCGACAAGATGGGCCTTCGCTACCCGCCCATGGCCTTCACCGAACAGGGCGTGGCCATGCTTTCCTCGGTCCTGAACAGCAAACGGGCCATCCAAGTCAATATCCAGATCATGCGCGCCTTCACCAAGCTCCGCCAAATGCTGGCCACCCACGACGACCTGCGCCGAAAGATCGAAGACATGGAAGCCAAGTACGACGAACAATTCCGCGTCGTGTTCGAGGCGTTGCGGCAGTTGTTGGAAGGCGATGAGCCGGGGCGGAGGTTTGGATTTGTGGGAGGAGGTAGAAAGAGCTATGGAATCGAGCAACTGATACTGTAAGTTTGTAAACATGGTTGACCAGTATTCTGGCGGACAGGAAGCTTTGAAGTGACAATTTGAGATTTCGAGTTGTGGTGATGTGGAGCTGCCACATCAAAAGGCGACTACCATGAGCTTATTAGAAGAAAAGAAACATCTGAAATCAATCCTGCATTCAAAGCGAGCGAATATTTATTATCTTGAGCACTGCCGGGTATTGGTTAACAGCGGCAGGGTCGAGTATCTGACCCAAGATCGGGACAAACAGGCGTACTGGAATATCCCCATTGCCAATACCTCGGTGATACTCCTTGGCACAGGAACATCCATTACCCAGGCTGCCGTGCGCATGCTCTCCGCCGCCGGGGTCATGATAGGATTCTGCGGAGGCGGGGGCAGTCCGCTATTTGCCGGAACCGAAGTGGAATGGCTTTCACCTCAAAGCGAGTATCGGCCCACGGAATATGTCCAACAATGGCTCTCATTCTGGTTTGATTCAGGAATTCGCCTGGAAGTCGCTAAAAAGCTTCAGCAGTGGCGTGTCGATAACATTCGCCGGATCTGGGAGCATGAAGGTCTATACCAGGAATATGGGCTGTACGCTGATGACCCGGACATGCAGCGAATACTTGAACGCGCCGGAAAAGAGGTCATTGGTGCCGGGGATACGCAGAAACTATTGCAGATCGAGGCCAGGGCGACCAAAGGGCTATACAGGTACGTGGCTAAGACTTTGGACCTTGGCGATTTTACCCGGAAGCACGAGGGCGGAGACAGGGCCAACGATTATTTAAATCATGGGAATTATCTGGCCTATGGCTTGGCGGCCACATGCCTGTGGGTTCTGGGCATTCCTCATGGTTTCCCGGTCATGCACGGCAAAACCAGGCGCGGCGCGTTGGTGTTCGATGTCGCCGATCTGGTTAAAGACGCCTTGGTATTGCCTATCGCGTTCATCAGTGCTTTACGCGGTGATCGGGAACAGGAGTTCCGAGATACGGTTATCGACTTGTTCGTGACTCATAAGGCTCTGGATTTGATGGTAGATTCGGTTAAAGCAATCTGTTCCGAATACGGGCGGCCCTGATGATAGTTTTTTTTGTTTCCGAGTGCGCGAAAAAGGCCCGCACAAGAACCGTCCAGGTATTGGACAGCTTTGCGGAGAGAGTGGGGCAGAGCACCTGGAAAACCCGTTTGACCATGGAAGGGCTCAAGGCTGTAAAGCTTCTTTTGAGCCGGAACGCAAGCAGGCACACCGCGGTGGCTTGTCACAGGATTGTCGGGCACGCGAATACCAAGCTGTTGTGGATCATCGGCAATAAAAGAAAATTCAGCAGGTACGGGATTGTCCCTACGAATTATTCCCGGGTTAATTCTATCAAACAGATAGACAACGACTGGCATTATCTGGAGGCGATAAAGTTATGCGTGGCCCTGGCCGGACTGTTCCACGACTGGGGCAAGGCATGGGATGCCTTCCAGGATTTGCTCCGTGAGAACAGGCATACCGACTATCTGCGCCATGAATTCGTTTCTCTTCTTTTTTGGGCCGCTTTTGTCCAAGGCAAGGAACCAAAAGCATGGCTTTCTGATCTGCAACGCCCCCTTGGTCCAATGGAAGGGGAGTTGATTGACCGGGCTGGTGCTTGCCTTGAAGACGACTGTTTTCCCTTCAAGGCCCTGCAAGACCCCCTCTCCCTTTTGATAGGCTGGCTGATATTGAGCCATCACTTACTTCCCCATCCGGAAGATGGTTCGCTTTCGCCGTGCAATTCTCCTGAGAGGCTTCTACATTCGGTGAATTCTGAATGGGGATACTTGAAGAAACAGGTCGAGACGCATTGCGGATGGTCTTTTTCGCGAGGATTGCCCTGTCGCTCCCCTCTCTGGACCAGGCAGGCGGCTAAATGGGCCGGGCGAGGGAAGAATCTTGTGCAGAAAGAATTCTCTCTGGTCGGCGAGTGGGACATGGCCCTGCGGCAAATGGCTGTTTTGGCTCGAACCGCTTTGATGATCGGTGACCATGAATCCTCCCGCAAGGCGGAGAATCAGGGGAAGGACAAAAAGGGAAACAGTCATGCAGCCAAAGGAAACGGCAACCCCAACACACTGTGGGCCAAGTCCCTGAAAAAAGAAGACGAGTCCTCCCCGGTTTTGCTTGACTCCCATTTGCTTGATGCAACAAACGAGGCACTTTCTTTCTGCCATTTGTATCCCCATTTTGAACAAGGACTGGCATGTGTTGAATCCCCAGAGGCGATTGAAAGACAATCAAAAGGCGGTTTTGCCTGGCAAGACCGGG
Source organism: Desulfonatronum sp. SC1 (assembly GCF_003046795.1). Lineage (NCBI taxonomy): Bacteria > Pseudomonadati > Thermodesulfobacteriota > Desulfovibrionia > Desulfovibrionales > Desulfonatronaceae > Desulfonatronum > Desulfonatronum sp. SC1. The sequence continues at coordinate 77,389 of NZ_PZKN01000020.1, forward strand.
CTGCGGACAGAATACGCAAAAGTGTCAAGGAGTCTGGAATAGGGCAAAGAGGGGTATTCTGTCTGAACATGGCCAGTACAGGCACTGGCAAGACCTTTGGTAATGCCAAGATTATGAACGCTATCCAGGGTGGAAGGTTGAGATATACCCTGGCGCTGGGACTTCGCAGTTTGACTTTGCAGACAGGGGATGAATACCGGGACCGCATCGGCCTGGACAGTTCCGAACTGGCTGTGGTCGTAGGTTCGAGGGCTTTCCGGGAGCTTCATGAATCGCGGAGTAAACAGGAAAGTGAGAGTGAAGAGCCAAGCTGGGATATTTATTCGGATTGGAACGAGGTGATCTTTTCCTCCAATGTGCTGGATGAAAAGTTGTCCACCAAGCTGGCCACCCCCCAGGCCAGACAGGTTCTGTACAGCCCGATACTGGTTTGTACCATTGACCATGTTATGGGGGCCACCGAAGGGGTGAGCAGGGGCAGGCACATTCTGCCCTGGTTGCGGATGCTTTCCGCCGATCTGGTTATCGATGAAGTGGATGACTTTGACGGAAGCGATCTGGCGGCCATCCTGCGATTGGTGCATCTGGCCGGAATGCTGGGCCGTAACGTGCTCTTGTCCTCTGCCACCATACCTCCTGCCGTGGCTGAGGGGGCCTTTAATTCCTATCGGGAAGGCTGGAGGTTGTTTGCCCTCGCCAGGGGCAGACAAAATGAAATTTTGTGCTCCTGGATAGATGAAACCATGGGGGCCAGGGTTGCCAATATTGGCAATGGCTCAGAGTTTTCAAAGCAGCATGACAAATTCACTGCCTTGCGCATTAAAAAAATCCGGGAACAGCCGGTCAAACGCAAAGGAAAAATTCAACCCGTCAGCGTGGTTAATTTTTCCGGTCAGGTTCTGGAGTCAGTGCTGGAACTCCACAGACTGCATGCCGGCCTTTACAGAAACAAAAACGTGTCTTTCGGGGTGGTGCGCATGGCCAATATTACGCCATGCGTGAAAATGGCCCGTTTTTTTCTGCAGGCCGATCTTCCGCCGGATATGGAAATCAAGATTCTCCCCTATCATTCCAGGTTTCCGCTTATCTCCCGTCACTATATTGAAAAAATGCTTGATGCGGTACTCAAGCGCAAGGATTCGAAAAAAGCCTACGAGCACCCGGAAGTTTATAAACATATCAAGAATACGAGCAAGAAAAACGTCCTGTTCATGGTTCTGGCCACTCCTGTGGAGGAGGTCGGCCGGGATCATGATTTCGACTGGGCCGTGCTGGAGCCTTCTTCGGTCAGGTCCATGGTACAGATGGCGGGCCGTATCCTCAGACATAGAGAAAGACAAAGGCTTAATGCACCGAACGTCATTGTCCTGAGTCACAATATCCGGGCCTTGCTCAATGAAAAGATTGCTTACACACGCCCCGGCTATGAGTCAGGAGAATTGAGTCTGGATAGCCATGATCTGCGCGAAATCCTTGATGAGCGTATGGTCAATGAACGGATTGATTCCGGAATGAGAATCGGCCGCATCAGCAATCCAAGTCCTCAGAAAAGTCTTCTACACCTTGAGCATGTCAGCCTGGATTCGTTTTTAACCCATGGAGAAAGCAGTGATTACAAAAAGGTGTCCGGGTGGCTGCATGGGCCATATTATCTGACGGATATTGCTCAAAGGGCAAGACCATTCAGAAAAGGGAGCCGTGAGCAAAGCTTTTTCATCTTTCCGGAAGAGCCTGATCTGCGGCCAAAGTTTTATAAAAAGGATGACTCAGGAAAATACATTTCGTCTAATTATGATTTTCAGCACGTGGATTTGAGCTGGCAGGAGAAAAAACGCCTCTGGTTGCCGGCAACGTATTATTCCCAACTTGAGGATATCGGCAGGGAGTTGGGTCTGACTGTTAATCAGGCCGCTGCCCGGTTTGGGGAGATCTCCGTGCCGGAATACATGCTGGAGGCCGGACAGAAAGCGCTTTACTTCAATCCTGACCTTGGCTTGTGGCAGGAAAGGAACCTTGAAAGGCTGTTTGAATGAACCAAAGGGAGGTGAGCTTGTGACGCAAACATTGGAAGAATTGGCCGCACAGAAAAAGAAAGATTCCGGCGAGATGCTCAGAGAGAATCTTGGGCGGGAGCCGAAAAACATGATGCGCCCGGCTACCCATATCGGGAAGTATACTCATCCCCAGGCCAAGGATGATATGTCTCTTCTCTGCGAGAACTCAAAATGTGGGGGCGGATATGTTTGTTTCGGCAACTTTAGGACTGAATTGAATGATTATGCAGCAGGAAACGCAGCTGACTTACCCCACTCCAAGACCATGGAAGCAATGATGCAAGATGGAAGGAGCGTAAGAGAACACTTGAAGCAATGTTCTTCAGATCTAAGGCGTATTGCCTCAGTAGAAGAAAAAGAATTCAAAAGATGGGCGGAAAATTTTCAGGGAAAGGAAAAGCAGGGCAAATTCTCTTCCAGAACTGATTTTAAGCTTAAACAAGTTTATCTTCCTCTGGAAAATGATCAGTACAGAATACTGACCCTGCTGCCCTGTTCTGTGCTTATCTGGGAGTTGAAGTCCCGTATCAACTCCCGTGAATGGGAAGTAAGGATAGAAAACAACAAAGAATATAATTTCCGGGTCTCATTTGTTGATCAATGGGTGAGAAAATATGGCGGGACAAAGCCTCAAAATGTCAGCCACCTGAATAATGAGAACGGCGGCAATGCCAGAGTGCTGACATGTCTTCCGCCCTCGTTTGGAAGAGACTATGAATTGCCTAAACGCAATTTTTTCGACCAGATCTGGGTATACCTCCCTAAAAATCCTCAGGAAGCTCAAAAAGGAGTCGGCCATCTGTTCATTTCGCTCTACTCGTCTTTGCTCCAAGATCCCAATACCCTTTGGGCACGGAGGAAGAAAAAAGGCATTCTTCGGGCAATAATAGAACGCGGGATAATATGGCCAGCGGAAAAAATCATATCCAGTGCCGAGCCGGGCTGGTCCCTGCAACAACAATACGCTGCACTGTCCCCTGCTCAGAAAGCATGGCTTGATCCTTATGCTCCAGTCGATCCCGAAGGTGACAGGGGGCAGAGTACAGACTGGCAAGAGGAAATAGCGATGCAGATCAGCCGCTTTATTCGCCGGAACTTTGATAAGATGCTTCGTGTTGATCCGCAAAAAAAGAAAATTGAACTGGGTGAAGCCTTTTCGGGGGAAATAGCCAAGTTGGCCAAGGAGTATCTTGATGGATAGCTATCTTGTAATTCAGAAAATGGATGTGACCGAAGCAAGCATGGATTCCTGCCCTATCGTCAATGGTTTTCCGGGAGTTCCCGCGATTATGGGATTTGTTCATGCCCTTCAGAGAAAATTGCAATCAGGTCACCCTGGGATTCTTCTCCCCCTGGCTGGTATTTCCTGCCATTATTTTGACCCAGGGGTCCATAAGACCGGGAGGGAAACAAGGCTCTCTCTGAGCAAGAACCCGCCTTATCTCAAGAAACACGTTGAAAAAGACAAAAATGGGCTTCTTAAAGGTGTTCCGTTTATTGAGGAGGGAAAGGCGGACATGCGGGTCTCCCTGATAATAAAAATTCTGGGTGAGGACTTGAGTTTCAAGGACCTACAGAAGGGTGTCCAGGCCATTTTGCCTCTTTTGCGTTTTGCCGGAGGCACGATCTGGGGCGCGGAAAATATTGTTTGCCGGAACTGCGGTGATGAGGAGGATGAAAGGCATTTGCTGCGCCTGCTCATGCCCGGCTTTGTTCTTGTTGAGAGGAGAGATCTGATAGAACAATCGATGGAAGATGGGAAGGATGCTCTGGATGCGTTACTGGATCATCTTGAGGTACGTCGTGTGGAAGATGAGAACGGTCAAACCGTTGGCTGGGGCAGAAAAACTGAAGAGCCGGGATGGCTGGTTCCCATCGCTGTCGGCTACCGGGCCATATCCGAAACTGGGCAGGTCAAAAACCAGAGAGACCCTGAATACCCGCATTGTTTTGCGGAGAATGTGGTTACATTGGGCGAGTTTGTCATGCCCATCCGTCTGGATAGGCTGGGAAAAGTTCTCTGGCAGTCGAATGTGGACGAAGCCAGTGGACTTTTTGTGTATACAAATCAAAATAAAGGAGAATAGTCATGGCAAAAAACGAGAACAAGGCATCTGTATTGGCTTTCGACCGCCGTTTGTCCAGTTCTAACGCGATGTTTTTCGGGACCAAATGGGATAGAAGGAAAGATAAAGATGTTGGTCGTCCTTTGCCCGTTCAGGAAAAGTCAGTGCGGGGAGTGATAGATAATCGCTTGAAAGACAAAGATCAAACTCAGACCAAGGTGGAAGCAAGCATTGAAAATCCAAACTTGCAAACGGTTGATTATTGCGCCTTGGGGATGGATGAGGACACGCTTCGGGTCCTCTTCAACATTCAGGTGGCCGGGAAAGTGGAGCCCTGCGCCTGCAACAACCCGGCGGTGAAGGAAAAAATTCGAGAAATGGTCTCCGAGTTTGCCGAAAGTGACGGGTTTGTTGAGTTGGCCCGGAGATACGCCGTCAATCTGGCCAACGGCCGTTTTTTGTGGCGTAACCGCTTGGGAGCGGAACAGATCGAGATAACGATAAAAGCTGATGGCAAGGATTATGTATTTTCAAATATCCCACTCACTGGATTCGACAAGCTGGAAGAGGAAGTAAAAGAAAATGCCAAAGAGTTGGGCAAGAAAATGGCTGACGTGCTGTCCGGACGTAATAGTCATCTCAACATGGAGGTTGATGCCTGCGTAAAACGTTTTCCGGGGATGGAGGTCTATCCGAGCCAGGAACTGGTCTTGGATAGTTCCAGGGGCAAGGGCAAGAAAAGCAAGCATCTTTTTCAGGCGAATTATAAATATCAGGGCAAGGACTTCCAGGCAGCCGCCCTGCATCCTCAAAAGGTGACCAACGCAGTTCACACTATTGATGATTGGTATCATCCGGAGGCGGACAAGCCCATTTCAATTAATTCTTACGGGGCTGTTACCAGTGAAGGAAAGGCTTACAGGGAGCCAAAGAATAATGATTTTTATACCTTGTTTGACAGGGCTGTGCAGCAGGGCTTGAGCAAGCTTGATCCCAATGAGCAGAAGTACATGATGGCCATGTTGATCAGAGGAGGCGTATTTGGAGAAGGAGGTGAGTAATGCCATGCGTAAATATGTTCAAATCACCCTGATCCCGGATGAGGTTTCCGGTGTTACCGGGCCGGTTTTAATGAGCCATGTCATGCAGGCATTGCATAATCATTTTGTCCGGATAAAGGATAGCCGGGATTCCGTTCCTTTTGGTGTTTCCTTTCCTGAATATGATGAAAACAAGCCAACATTGGGAGACAAAGTATACGTCCATGGTTGGGACAAAGATTTTTCCTCCAAGGATATTCCAGGAGCACTGTCCAACCTACGGGATTACCTGCACGTTACTTCACCCCGACTGATACCCGGATCAAGGATCAAAGGTTATGTTGCCTATTCCAGGCTCAGGCATGACCACGGCAAAGAAAAACTCATGAGAAGAAGAATGAGACGGCATGGTGTTACCAGAGAAGAGGCTGAAGAGTACTATGCTGACTATCAGCAAGATTTTTTTCCTGACGGCCCTTTTGTCCTGATTCGAAGTACAAGTACGGGGAACAATACCTATCCATTTTATATCAGACGCCTTTTCTTGGACTCCCCTGGTGAAGGAAAATTCAACACCTTTGGGATCAACCCCGCTGCAGGCGTGGAGTATTTCTGATCGACCTTGCTCATTGCAACGCGAACAAAAGCATAGCAATTTCAAATGGTTAGATTGCACATCCACAAGAGAAGGCAAAGCAGGCACTCCTAACATAACCACTTGTTTTATTAATATTTTCTCTCAACTTGTTCTTATGAACCGCCGCGCAGGCGGCTTAGAAAATCCAGGTGTCCGGCGGTACCGTGGCCGCTATATGAACCGCCGCGCAGGCGGCTTAGAAACTAAGTTTATATCACCGTTTACCCCGACACCTATGAACCGCCGCGCAGGCGGCTTAGAAATCGTGGAGGAGATGCACCGTTTCAAACACTGAATGAACCGCCGCGCAGGCGGCTTAGAAATTGATGAGCGCCAACGCTCAACGGCCCACGGCATGAACCGCCGCGCAGGCGGCTTAGAAATGATCCAGCAGGGCCATGCGGTGATCATACGTATGAACCGCCGCGCAGGCGGCTTAGAAATACGCGGAGATGCAGATCCAACTCATCGACGCATGAACCGCCGCGCAGGCGGCTTAGAAAACCCCGTCGTCGATCGTCACGCTTCCCGGCGCATGAACCGCCGCGCAGGCGGCTTAGAAAAGCTCGTCAATCACCAGCGTGGACCCGTGCTCATGAACCGCCGCGCAGGCGGCTTAGAAAACCGGGACAGGCTCCCAGGTCGCCTCGATCTCATGAACCGCCGCGCAGGCGGCTTAGAAATCAGCCGTGTTCCGTATGGACCGGCGCAGGTAATGAACCGCCGCGCAGGCGGCTTAGAAAGCGTAGTTCTTCCTGGCTCATGGTTTTGCTCTATGAACCGCCGCGCAGGCGGCTTAGAAATGGATACGGATTGTTGCAAAAGGGATATCCGTATGAACCGCCGCGCAGGCGGCTTAGAAATGTTGAGAGCGACCCCTCCACCAGGGCCACGTATGAACCGCCGCGCAGGCGGCTTAGAAAAATCACGTTCCTTCACCGGCTTTTTTCGTTCCATGAACCGCCGCGCAGGCGGCTTAGAAATTTCAGGAATCCCAGGCGGTCCCAGAGAAATTATGAACCGCCGCGCAGGCGGCTTAGAAATTCCCCGAGGACACCATGGACACGTTCAAGACATGAACCGCCGCGCAGGCGGCTTAGAAATGGATCAAATGGCGGAGCCGCGCCCGTGTAACATGAACCGCCGCGCAGGCGGCTTAGAAATCAGATATGCCCCGCTGGAGCACGACCACGACATGAACCGCCGCGCAGGCGGCTTAGAAAATGTGCCGTTTGGCTGCTGGTACGGCATCGAGATGAACCGCCGCGCAGGCGGCTTAGAAACCGTAGATGATCTCTACATTGCCGTACTCGTCATGAACCGCCGCGCAGGCGGCTTAGAAAAGTTTGGCGGCCTCCCACTGCTCGATGAACTCATGAACCGCCGCGCAGGCGGCTTAGAAATTTGAGATAACGCCCGCTGAAACCCTGGAGCGATGAACCGCCGCGCAGGCGGCTTAGAAAATTTCAGCAATGCGTCCATCACAGCGGATATTATGAACCGCCGCGCAGGCGGCTTAGAAATACCAGCATGTGGCCGAACTCTCGGGCACGTCATGAACCGCCGCGCAGGCGGCTTAGAAAACCCAGGAATCAACGCCGCCCCGTTGGATACCATGAACCGCCGCGCAGGCGGCTTAGAAATTTGAGGCCGTGGTGGAGATGTCCGAGGGGAGATGAACCGCCGCGCAGGCGGCTTAGAAATCCAGCTGAGTGGTCAGGGTCGCGGCGTTGGCATGAACCGCCGCGCAGGCGGCTTAGAAAAGCCCGTGGCCCACGCGATCCGCGAAATAATCATGAACCGCCGCGCAGGCGGCTTAGAAAAGGAGCACGGAGCAGGTGTCGGCCTCGGAGTTATGAACCGCCGCGCAGGCGGCTTAGAAATGTTCTATCGTCGAATCATAGACCACCTCTTCATGAACCGCCGCGCAGGCGGCTTAGAAACGACGTGTACGAGGTGCGGCCCGAGGTGGTCGATGAACCGCCGCGCAGGCGGCTTAGAAAAGTTGGTCCAGGGACCGCAGCCCGGCCAGCAGATGAACCGCCGCGCAGGCGGCTTAGAAATCCCAAAAACATCATTTGGCGGTGACAAAAACATGAACCGCCGCGCAGGCGGCTTAGAAATCCGGGTCTGCGTTTTTATTCCATCCAGGATGATGAACCGCCGCGCAGGCGGCTTAGAAATCAGCGGCAATTGAGATGCATTCTTCCCAGTAATGAACCGCCGCGCAGGCGGCTTAGAAAATTGAAGAAAATAACCGGCTGATGCAGGAAGTATGAACCGCCGCGCAGGCGGCTTAGAAAAGTCACGGAACTCTTCACGGCCACCACCAAATATGAACCGCCGCGCAGGCGGCTTAGAAAATGGTCTATTCCGTCATCGAACAAATCAAGGCATGAACCGCCGCGCAGGCGGCTTAGAAATTCCTGAAGCGCTGCGTCCACAACAACGAGCAATGAACCGCCGCGCAGGCGGCTTAGAAATAGGTCCAGCGTCAGGCCGTGCTCCGGTTTATATGAACCGCCGCGCAGGCGGCTTAGAAATTTGTCGCCTGGCACGAGACCAACATGGGCGGATGAACCGCCGCGCAGGCGGCTTAGAAAACGCGGCCCAGCCCTCTAAATCCGGGATAAAGATGAACCGCCGCGCAGGCGGCTTAGAAAACGGAGATCCTGGCCTGGTTCCAGCGCCGGATATGAACCGCCGCGCAGGCGGCTTAGAAAGCCCGGTGACCGTGGTCCTGGAGTCCGAACTGATGAACCGCCGCGCAGGCGGCTTAGAAAAGCTTGGCCGGGCCTTCGTGGTACGGATTCAGATGAACCGCCGCGCAGGCGGCTTAGAAATGTCTCGGATGTATCCAGCTTCATTTGGCATCATGAACCGCCGCGCAGGCGGCTTAGAAAAAGTTGAGCAGCTTGGCGAGACCCCGTCCACCATGAACCGCCGCGCAGGCGGCTTAGAAATAGAACCTCTTGACCAAGTGCGGCATCAGCTTATGAACCGCCGCGCAGGCGGCTTAGAAACGCGCAAAAACGCCCGAGGGCACCAGCCGTGTATGAACCGCCGCGCAGGCGGCTTAGAAATCATGGATCGCCCCGGCAATCTCCTTTTGGGCATGAACCGCCGCGCAGGCGGCTTAGAAATCAATGCCGTTATCGCGGGCATAGCCCCAGAGATGAACCGCCGCGCAGGCGGCTTAGAAAATTGTGGGCCTCGCTCGTAGGTAGGTGAAAGAATGAACCGCCGCGCAGGCGGCTTAGAAATCGGGGAGGAGATGCACCGTTTCAAACACTGAATGAACCGCCGCGCAGGCGGCTTAGACAGGACTTTAACCGCATCGCGCCAAATCCAGCCTTTTCCGCAATAATTTCTGCATGTTAACCTGGCCCTTTGCGTAAGACCCTACTGATATCTCTGCTTTTTTGTCAAAAAAACGTTTAATTTTATA